>SBFU01000056.1 GCA_006227785.1 Burkholderiales bacterium | reverse complement strand
TCGCGGGTCATCGCCATGCCGGTCATCATGATCATGGTCATGGTGAGGATGGTGCCCATCAGGCCGGGGACGATGTTGTACTGGGTGATGCCTTCGGGGTTGTAGTTGCGCTGGATGCGGATTTCGAACGGCGGCGGCGACGTGCCGAGCCTGGCCAGCGGGCCTTTGAGGTCGTGCTGCAGGGCACTCTGGTTGAGGCTGTTAAGGGCGGAAATGGCGTTGCCGGTGGCCGAGGGATCGGAGGCGTCGGCCTCCAGCAGCAGCGCCGGTCTCTCGCCGCGCACAAGCTGGCGCGAAAAATCCGGCGGGATCGAGACGATGAACTGCACCTCGCCGATGGCCATGGCTTCGCGTGCCGCCTCGACCGAATCCGGCGGGGTGAGCACGTCGAAATAGCCGCTGTTTTCCAGGCTGGCGACGAAGCTGCGCGTATAGGCGCTGGGGCTGGCGTCGAACACGACGGTCGGCAGGCGCTTGGGGTCGGTGTTGATGGCGAAGCCGAACAGCACCAGTTGCATCACCGGAATGCCGACCATCATGGCGAAGGTGATGCGGTCGCGCCGCATCTGCACGAACTCCTTCAGCACGATGGCCCACAGCCGGCCCCAGGAAAGCGGGAAGCTCATGGCGGCGCGTCCCCCACCCGGTCCATGAGCTGGATGAAGACCTGCTCCAGCCCGGTGTCGGCGCGCTCGAAGCGCAGCCCAGACAGGCCGGCGAGGCTCTGCTCGACCTGCGCGCCATCCTGGCCGCTGACGCTGTAGACGCTGCCCATGGCGACGACCTGCTGCACGCCTGGCAGCCTGCGCAGCCGATCTGTCAGGGCCGGGTCGTCGTCCTTGACGATAAAGGTGGCGAGGCCGCTTTGCTCGATGAGCTCCTCTGGCGAACCGGAGGCCAGCAGATTGCCGGCGGCGATGTAGGCGAGGCGGTGGCAGCGCGCCGCTTCGTCCATGTAGTGGGTGGACACCAGCACGCTGATGCCCTGCGCCGCCAGCCGGTGGATTTCGTCCCAGAAGTCGCGCCGAGCCTTGGGGTCGACGCCGGCGGTGGGCTCGTCCAGCAGCAGCAGACGGGGGCGATGAAGCATGCAGGCGGCCAGTGCCAGCCGCTGCGTCCAGCCGCCCGACAGGGTGCCCGCCAGCTGATCGGCGCGATCGGCCAGGCCGAGGTCGCGCATCCCCTGCTCGACGGCCTGCTTGCGCTTCGGCATGGCATAGAGGCGGGCGACGAAGTCGAGGTTCTCGCGGATGGACAGATCTTCGTAGAAGCTGAAACGCTGGGTCATGTAGCCCACCTGCTTCTTGATCTCGGCGCTCTGGCGGCGCACGTCGAAACCGAGGCAGGTGCCGCTGCCCTCATCCGGCGTCAGAAGGCCGCAGAGCATGCGGATGGAGGTCGTCTTGCCGCTGCCGTTGGGGCCGAGAAAGCCGTAGATCTCGCCTTTCTCCACCTGCAGGCTCAGGTGGTTCACTGCACGCTTGTGGCCGAAAGACTTGCTCAGGCCATGTACATCGATGGCGTATTCGCCGTTCATTGCCCGCTGTTCAGGAACACGCTCACCGGCTGGCCGGGATGCAATTTCGCCGCCCCCGCAGGCTGCGGCCAGGCTTCTACCAGAAAGACCAGCCGATGGCGATTCTTCTCGCTGAACAAGACCGGCGGTGTGTATTCCGCCGTAGCGCTGATGAAGCGGATGGTGGCAGGAACGGAAGCCGGGCAGCCGTCGCAACGGATCCCCACGCCTTGCCCGACGCGCAGCGCGCCCAGGCTGGGCTCGGGCACGAAGAAGCGGACCTTGATGTTTTCCGCTGGCAGGATGGAAACGACCGGCTGACCGGGGGCCGCCCATTCTCCTGTCCGGTAATAGACGTCCTGCACCCGTCCCGCGACAGGGGACAGCTGTGATTTCTGCTCGAGCCTGATCGTGCTTTGCTCAAGCGCCGCCTGGCTCGCCAGCACCAGGGCCTGGGCGCTGGCCCGTTCCGCCTCGCGGCCCGGCAGGCGTGCGCTCTCCAGCTGCGCCCGAATCTGCGCAACACCCGCCTGATCCCGCGCCAGCTGGGTGCGCGCCTGGTCAAGGGACTCGGCGCTGACAAAGCCCTTTGCGACCAGCGCTTCCTGGCGCGCCAGCTGCTCGGCGGATAAGGTCCTCCGGGCCTCTGCATCTTTTAACTGGGCTTCGATCACCGCAATTTCGGGCGGACGCTTGCCGCTGGCCAGATTGCGGAACTGGGCCTGAGCCTGGGCCAACTGGGCCTCGGCCTGGCTGACGCCGGCGGCTTCGGTGGCCTGATCCTGGCTGAACAGCGGCGTTCCCGCCCTGACTTCGTCGCCCCGCTGCACCGTGAGCGAGGTCAACTGTCCGTTTTGCTGGGCAGCCACCATGACCGGCTCGCCCTCGACATAACCTTGAAACCGCTCTTCTTCGGCAGGCTGGCAGCCTGCAAGCAAGGCCACAACCAGGAGCGCCGCGTGAGGAATGCGCAGGTTCATCGGATCACTCAGGCTTCCTGGCCACCAGGTCGATCAGTGCCGACATCCCATGGTGGTGGGTGCCTTCGCTGATGAAGGATTCGTGTTCGTGAAGATGGTGGATGTCCCAGTCGCCGAACCACTCGCGCAGCAATTCGGCCGTATACATGTTGGCCACGTTCGGCGGGCCTCCGGTGCCGTATTCGATCTGCTTCGGCGTGTAGCCCTGCAGGATGAGCACGCCGCCCGGCTTGAGCGTGCGGCGGATGCCCTGGATGATGCCATCGCGTTCGGGCGGCGGAGCGAACTGGATGAAGATCGCCGCCACCAGATCGTAGGCGGCTTGCGGCCAGGTCCAGTTGAGGATGTCAGCCTGCTCGGTTTCCAGCGTCACGCCGCGCGCGGCCGCCAGTTTCTTCGCCTTCTCCAGTGCGAAGGGCGAGACGTCGATGGCATGCACCGCGGC
>SBFU01000261.1 GCA_006227785.1 Burkholderiales bacterium | reverse complement strand
TCGGCGCCTTCTTCGCCGGCTCGCTGCTGATCGAGACCTTGTTCTCGCTCGACGGCCTTGGCCTGTTGAGTTATGAAAGCGTGATCCGCAGAGACTACCCGGTGGTGCTGGGAACGCTGTTCCTGTTCACCGTGATCGGTCTGGTGACCAAGCTGATATCGGATCTCTGTTATGTCTGGGTCGACCCCCGTGTCAAGTTTGACTGATGCGTCGACCCGTCCGGCTGAGCCGATCCGGGCGCCGTCGCCGTCCCCTGCCAGGCGGGCCTGGCAGCGCTTTCGGCGCAACCGCCTGGGCTTCTGGAGCCTGGTGCTCTTCTGCACACTGGTGGTGGCCAGTCTCTTCGCCGAGGTCCTGTCGAACGATCGACCGCTGATGGTCCGCTACGAGGGGCAAACCTACTTCCCCATCTGGCAGGACCTGCCCGAAACCACCTTTGGCGGTGATTTCGAAGCCCTCACCGACTACCTCGATCCGTTCATCAAGGAGCGCATCACCCAGGGCGACAACTGGGCCATCTATGCACCCAACCCTTATGGCCCCAAGACCCTGAACTATTTCGCCAAAGAGCCGAACCCATCAGGCCCCACGCGCGAGAACTGGCTGGGCACCGATGACCGCGGCCGGGACCTGCTGGCCCAGCTCATCTACGGCTTCAGGGTGAGCGTGCTTTTTGCTCTGGCGCTCACCGCCATCGGCGTCCTGCTGGGTATCGTGACGGGGGCCATCCAGGGTTTTTTTGGCGGACGGACCGACCTCGCGTTTCAGCGCTTCATCGAGATCTGGGGCTCCATGCCCGAGCTCTACCTGCTGATCATCTTTTCGGCGGTGTTTGCCCCCAGCGTCGGTTTGTTGCTGGTGCTGCTGAGCCTGTTTGGCTGGATGGGTCTGTCCGATTACGTCCGTGCCGAGTTCCTGCGCAACCGGCAACTGGACTACGTGCGGGCAGCCCGGGCCATGGGCCTGACCAACTGGCAAATCATCTGGCGGCATGTGCTCCCCAACAGCATGACGCCCGTGGTGACCTTTCTGCCGTTCCGGATGAGTGCCGCCATCCTGGCCCTGACTTCGCTCGATTTTCTCGGTCTGGGGGTACCTCCCGGCACGCCATCCCTGGGCGAATTGTTGAGCCAGGGCAAGAACAACATCGACGCCTGGTGGATCTCCCTGTCGACTTTTGCCGTTCTGGTGATGACCCTTCTGTTGCTGACCTTCATGGGCGACGCCTTGCGCGATGCGCTCGACCCCCGGAAGCAGGACCGATGAACCAAGAGAAGCTGTTGGAAGTCCGAGACCTGCGGGTGGCCTTTGGCGGGCACGAGGTGGTGCACGGTATCGATTTCCACATTCGCGAGGGGGAGAAGCTGGCCCTGGTGGGGGAGTCCGGATCCGGCAAATCCGTGTCCGCGCTGTCGCTGCTCAGGCTGGTTCAGGGGGCTCAGGTCACCGGGCAGGCCATGATGGGCGGACGGAACCTCCTGGCCCTTTCGGAGCGCGAGCTCAGAGGGGTGCGCGGCGACGATGTGGCGATCATCTTCCAGGAGCCGATGACAGCGTTGAACCCGCTCTATACGGTGGGTGAACAGATTGTGGAGGTGCTGGAATTCAAGAAAGGCCTCACCGGGGCCCAGGCCACGGAGGCGGCCGTCGAACTGCTGGCAGCCACCGGCATCCCCGAACCCCGCCGACGCGCCGGTGCCTATCCGCACCAGCTCAGCGGGGGGCAACGTCAGCGCGCCATGATTGCCATGGCCCTGGCCAGCCGACCCCGCCTGTTGCTGGCCGACGAGCCGACCACAGCGCTGGATGTGAGCCTGCGCGGGCAGATTCTGGACCTGCTGTCCGATCTCCAGCGTCAGCACGGCATGGCCGTGCTGCTGATCACCCACGATCTGCCTTTGGTGCGGCGCTTTGCGGACCGGGTGGCGGTCATGGAGCGGGGCCATCTTGTGGAGCAGGGGCCGGTCGAGCAGGTGTTTGGGGCCCCTGCCCACCCTTACACACACATGCTCATGTCCAGCCGTCCCGAGCGCCAGGTCGACCTGTTGCCTGCGCCCGACCCCGAGCCGGTGTTGCGCAGTGAAGGTCTGACTGTCGCCTACCCTGTGCCTGTGCCAGGGATCAGGGGCTGGTTCCAGAAAGGCCGCTTCGTGGCAGTGAAGGGCGCCGATCTGCGCGTCGAGGCCGGACGCACCCTGGGTGTGATCGGTGAGTCCGGTTCCGGCAAGTCGACGCTGGCCCTGGCCGCGCTCGGCCTTTTGCGGTTCGACGGCCGCCTGCAGGTCTGCGGCACCGATTGGGAGTCGGCGCGTCGCAGCCGTCAGTCGCGCGGCCTGCGCCAGCGCATCCAGGTGGTGTTTCAGGACCCGTTTTCTTCCCTCTCGCCCCGCATGACGGTGGAGCAGATCGTGGGCGAAGGCCTGCAGGTGCATCAACCGCAGCTCCAGGCGCAGGAGCGGCGGCTGCGCATCGAGCGGACCCTGGCTGATGTCGGGCTTGTGCAGGATCCTGCCCAGGCCGGTGACTGGCTGCAACGTTATCCGCATGAGTTCTCAGGCGGCCAGCGCCAGCGGCTGGCCATTGCGCGGGCCCTGATCGTCGATCCCAGCCTGCTGGTTCTGGACGAGCCCACCAGCGCGCTGGACGTGACGGTACAGAAACAGGTGTTGTCCCTGCTGCAGAAACTGCAGAAGGAGCGCCGACTGAGCTATCTGCTCATCACCCACGATGTCGACGTGATCCGGGCCATGGCCCACGACGTCGTGGTCATGAAGGACGGAGAGGTGCTGGAGCAGGGACCCTGTGACCAGGTGCTTGAGCGCCCGCACCACGCCTACACGCGCAAGCTGGTCGAGGCGGCCGCCTGGATGCGCTGAATTTCCAGGGTCTGCCGTATGCAGCCACGCTGCAGCGCACTCGTGTAATGTAGGCATTGATATTC
>SBFU01000232.1 GCA_006227785.1 Burkholderiales bacterium | reverse complement strand
CAGGACGAGAACTTCGCCCACCGCAATGCCATGGGCACGGGCCCTTTCATGCTCAAGGAATGGCAGCCCGACCAGAAGATCGTGCTGACCCGCAACCCCAACTGGTGGGGCAAGGCCGAGGGCAACGTGACCGAGATCGTCTACACACCGGTCAAGAATGTGGCCACCCGCATGGCCGCCCTGTTGTCGGGTGAGGTCGACTTCGTTCTGGACCCGAGCCCGCAGGACCTGCCCCGCATCCGCAGCAACAACGCGCTGAAGGTGATGGACGGGGTGGAGAACCGCACCATCTTCTTTGGCATGGATCAGTTCCGTGACGAGCTGCCCGGCAGCAACATCAAGGGCAAGAACCCGCTGAAGGACCAGCGCGTGCGCAAGGCGCTCTACCAGGCCATCGACACCGGGGCCATCTCGCGCGTCACCCTGCGCGGACTGGGTCAGCCCACGGGCGCGCTGGTGGCGCCGCAAGTGGCCGGCTGGACCGAAGGTATCCACCAGCGGTACCCGTTTGACGTGGCCGCTGCCCAGAAGCTGATGGCCGATGCCGGGTACAAGGATGGATTCGAGGTGGACTTCGCCTGTCCCAACAACCGTTACATCCAGGATGAGGCCATCTGCCAGGCCGTCACCGCCATGTGGGCCCGCATCGGCGTCAAGGCCAAGCTGCGTACCCTGCCGCTGGCCACCTACTTCCCGATGATCCAGCGCCATGAGGCCAGCATCTACATGCTGGGATGGGGCGTGCCGACTTTCGATGCCCTGTACAGCCTGCAGTCCCTGGTTCGCACGCCGGGCGGCGGCGGTGACGGCAACTACAACGTTGGCCGTTACAGCAATCCGAAGATGGACGCCATCATCGACCGTGCCAAGACCGAAACCGACCCCTTCATTCGCCCGCGTCTGCTGACGGAGGCCTTGCAGCTGCAGAATGAAGATGTGGCGCACATTCCGCTGCACAACCAGATCATTCCCTGGGCCATGAAGCAGAACATCGAGGTGGTGCACCGTGCCGACAACCGGCTCGACTGGCGACTCATCAAGGTAAACTGAGTCGTGTCATCTGCGGGTCGCTCACTCGGGTGGGCGACCCGTTCTTCATTGCATATCCATGTTCGCATTCATCCTGCGGCGGCTGGTCCAGGCGGTGATCGTCATGATCAGCGTGGCCTTCATCGCCTTCATGCTGTTTCAGTACGTTGGTGACCCTGTCGTCTTTTTGCTGGGGCAGGATGCCACCCCCGAACAGATCCGCGAACTGCGTGCCGATCTTGGGCTGGACAAGCCATTCTTCTACCAGTTCGCGGCTTTTCTGGGCAACGCGGTCCAGGGTGAATTCGGTCTGAGCCTGCGCCAGGGTGCGAAGGTCTCGCGTCTGATCGCCGAGCGGTTTCCGGCCACCCTTGAGCTGGCCCTGGTGGCCGCCGGCCTGGCCCTGATCATCGGCATCCCCATGGGGGTGTACGCCGCCCTGCGCCGAGGCACCTTCATGAGCCAGGTGTTCATGACGGTTTCGCTGCTCGGGGTCTCGCTGCCCACGTTTCTCATCGGCATCCTGTTGATTCTTGTCTTTGCCGTCAACCTGGGCTGGTTCCCGAGCTTCGGGCGCGGCGAGGTCACGCAACTGGGCTGGTGGACGACCGGTCTGCTGACGGCCAAGGGCTGGCACCACATCACGCTTCCGGCCATCACGCTGGCCATCTTCCAGCTCACGCTGATCATGCGCCTGGTCCGCGCCGAGATGCTGGAGGTGCTGCGCACCGATTACATCAAGTTCGCCCGCGCACGGGGGCTGACCGATCGGGCCGTCCATTTCGGACACGCGCTGAAGAACACGCTGGTGCCGGTGATGACGATCACCGGTCTGCAACTCGGCGGTCTGATCGCCTTTGCCATCATCACGGAAACCGTGTTCCAGTGGCCGGGCATGGGCCTGTTGTTCATTCAGGCCGTGACCTTTGCCGACATTCCCGTCATGGCGGCTTATCTTTGCCTGATCGCCCTGATCTTTGTGGTGATCAATCTGGTGGTCGACCTTTTGTATTTCGCCGTGGATCCCCGCCTGCGCGTCGAGCGTGCCGGTGGTGGCCACTGACCTGACGGGTCCGCTTCACCATGCTTGCACCTCGCATCAAGGCCCATGGGCGCGCATTTGCCCACATCTCGGCCCTGCACCCGGAACTCACGGCGTTTCGCCGTGACCTCCATGCGCACCCCGAACTCGGCTTTGAGGAGCACTACACCGCGCAGCGGGTGGTGGAGGCGCTCAAGGTCTGCGGAGTTGACGAGATCCATACGGGTATCGGACGCACCGGTGTGGTGGGTGTGATTCATGGTCGGCGTCGCGACAGCGGCCGCCTGATCGGACTCCGGGCAGACATGGACGCCTTGCCCATCACCGAGCAGAACGACTTCGCGTGGCGTTCCTCCCGGCCGGGTCTGATGCATGGCTGTGGACACGATGGCCATACCGCCATGCTGGTGGGCGCTGCCCGCTACCTGGCCGAAACACGCCAGTTCGACGGTTCGGCCGTGCTCATCTTCCAGCCAGGTGAAGAGGGGTTTGCCGGTGCCAAGGCCATGATCGAGGATGGCCTGTTCGAGCGCTTTCCGGTCGAGTCGGTCTATGCCATGCACAACTGGCCGCAGATGCGACCCGGTACCGTGGGGGTCAATCCCGGTCCGATGATGGCAGCGGCCGACCGGATCACCATCGAGATCACCGGCAAGGGCGGCCATGGCGCCCACCCGTACCTCACGGTGGACCCGGTGCTGGTGGCCGGGCACATCATCACCGCGGTGCAAAGCATCGTCTCGCGCAATGTGCGGGCCATCGACAGCGCCGTCATCAGCCTGTGCGCCATGCACGCCGGCGACATGGCTGCTTTCAGTGTCGTGCCTGGCAAAGCCACGCTGGTGGGCACGGTCCGCACATTCAGCACGGAGGTG
>SBFU01000160.1 GCA_006227785.1 Burkholderiales bacterium | reverse complement strand
CCAGGCGTGCTGGCCATGGATGTCCACCAGGCCATCGGCCAGCGTACGCAGCTGGGTGAGGGTGGCGGGGCTGCCATTGATCCAGGCACGGCTTCGCCCCTCGGTGTCCACGGTACGCCGAAGCAGCAGAACGTCGTCGTCGTCGTCCGCGAAGCCCTGCTCCTGCAGCCAGGCCCGCTGGGCGGCGGGCAGGTCGAACTCGGCGGCCACCTCGCATCGGGCCGTGCCTTCGCGGACCACGGCGCTGTCGGACCGCCCACCCAGGGCCAGCTGCAGGGCGTCGATCAGGATGGACTTGCCCGCGCCGGTCTCGCCAGTCAGCACGCAAAATCCGGCACCCAGCTCCAGGTCGAGCGAGCGCACGATCACGAAATCACGCAGGACGATGCGGCGAAGACTCATGGCGGTTGACTGAAACAGGTGCGGACAGACCCGTATTCTGACCGGGAAATCAGCCGCCTTCGTTCCAGTGGAGTTTCTTTCGCAGGGTGTCGAAATAGCTCCAGCCCACCGGGTGCAGCAGACGCAGCGAGTGGGGCGAACGGCGCACCACAATGCGGTCGCCATGCATCAGGCTGGTCAGGGTCTGCATGTCGAAGTTGGCGCTGGCGTCCTTGCCAGCCACGATCTCCACCGCGATTTCGCTGTGGGAGGACAGCACCACCGGGCGGTTGGACAGGGTATGGGGGGCAATCGGCACCATGACCCAGCCGTCGATGTCCGGGTGCAGCATGGGGCCACCCGCCGACAGGGCGTAGGCGGTCGAGCCGGTGGGCGTCGCAATGATCAGGCCATCGGCACGCTGGTTGGCCACGAAGTGTCCGTCCACCTCCACCCGCAGCTCGATCATGCTGGCCACGCCACTGCGGTTGACCACCACGTCGTTGAGGGCGGTGGCCTCGAACACGCAATGTCCGTCGCGCCAGACACTGGCGGCGATGAGGGCACGGGCGTCCTCTTCGTATTCACCGCGCAGCATGGGCCTCAGCCGTTCCCGAAAACCGTCGAAGGGAACATCGGTGATGAAGCCCAGGCGCCCCTGGTTGATGCCGATCAGCGGCACACCGTAGCGGGCCAGCTGGCGTCCGATGCCGAGCATGGTGCCGTCACCCCCGACCACCAGGGCCAGATGGCATTCACGGCCGATGGCCGGCACGTCCAGAGACGTGTATTGCGTCAGGCCGGTGTTGAGGGCCGTGTCGGTCTCCAGCGACACCTCGCAACCTTCATCGTGCAGGAAATGGGCGATGTCCTCGACCGCGTGCTTGGACCCCGGCGCCTGGTACTTGCCGATGATCACGACATGGGCGAATCGCAAGGCCGCGGTTCGCCGGTTGGCACCCTGCACGGGGGAAGTCTGGCTCATGCGCGGATTACATCACAGGGTATGCAGCCCCTTCCTCTGGCAAACCCTTGCCATCAGCGGCTGCCTGGGAGGTGCTTCCTCCGTAAAATGACAGGATCATGCTGGACGACCGTTCCCAACTGCTGCTCAAGGCGCTGGTCGAGCGCTACATTGCCGATGGCCAGCCGGTGGGTTCACGCACGCTGGCCAAGGCCGCTGGCCTGGACCTGTCTCCGGCCACCATCCGCAATGTGATGAGCGATCTGGAGGAGCTGGGCCTGATCGCCAGTCCGCACACCTCGGCCGGACGCATTCCCACCGCCAAGGGATACCGGCTGTTCGTCGACACCATGCTGACGGTGCGGCGGGGAGAGCTGCCGACGCTCAATGACATCGCGTCCGGCGCCATCGAGGCAGGCAAGCCGCAGCGGGTGATCAGCCATGCGGCACACATGCTGTCGAGCCTGTCGCACTTCGTGGGGGTGGTGATGGCGCCCAGGCGCAGTTCGGTGTTCCGGCACATCGAATTCCTCAGCCTGTCCGAACACCGGGTGCTGGTGATCATCGTCTCTCCGGACGGTGACGTGCAGAACCGCATCATCCAGACACAGGCCAGCTTCACCCAGTCGCAGCTGCTGGAGGCGGCCAATTTCCTCAATGCCAATTACGCCGGCCTGACCATGGAGGCGGTGCGTGAGCGCCTGCGCAACGAAGTCGAGGCCTTGCGCGGCGAAATCGCCGACCTGATGCAGGCGGCAGTGGCCCCTGCAGCCGATGAAGAGGCACAGGCCGAAGAGGTGGTGGTCGCCGGCGAGCGCAACCTGCTGTCGGTCTCCGAGTTCTCGTCCGATATGGGCAATCTGCGCCGCCTGTTCGACCTGTTCGAACAGAAAACCCAACTGATGCGATTGCTGGACGTGTCTACCCAGGCCGACGGCGTGCGCATCTACATCGGCGGCGAAAGCCAGGTGGTGCCCTATGAAGACCTGTCGGTGGTCACGGCCCCGTACGAGGTCGATGGCCAGGTGGTCGGCACCCTGGGGGTCATCGGTCCGCAGCGCATGCCCTACGACCGCATGATCCAGATCGTCGACGTGACGGCCAAGCTGGTGAGCAACGCCCTGAGCCACGGCAAGTGAGCGACCCTGGCGGGGCCTGCACCTACAATAGTCGGTTCGGTGGGGCGTTAGCTCAGTTGGTCAGAGCAGGGGACTCATAATCCCTTGGTCGCTGGTTCGAGCCCAGCACGCCCTACCAATTCCCCGTTGTTTGAAGTGAAAAGCCCGCTGTCTTTTTTGATGGCAGGCTTTTTCTTTTCGCGATCGGTACCAGTTTGGTTGGGAATGTGGAGAAGTCTGGTTGGTTGCACAGGCATTCCGGTTGATCGGGGTGGACTGTCACAGGCGTGCCGTGAGCTCGGGCACGGCCGCGAACAGGTCGGCCTCCAGGCCGTAGTCGGCCACCGAGAAGATCGGGGCCTCGGGGTCCTTGTTGATGGCCACGATGACCTTGGAGTCCTTCATGCCCGCCAGGTGCTGGATGGCCCCCGAGATGCCCGCGGCGATGTACAGCTGCGGCGCCACGATCTTGCCGGTCTGGCC
>SBFU01000018.1 GCA_006227785.1 Burkholderiales bacterium | reverse complement strand
CCGGCGTTGAGGTCGGCGTCGATCGCCATCTGCTTGCCGGGCATGGCGTCCAGGGTGAAGCGGGCGGAGACTTCGGACACACGGCCGGCGCCCTTGGTCACCACCACGAAGTTGATGATCACCAGGATCGCGAACACCACCAGACCGACCGCGTAGTTGCCGCCGATCACGAACTCGCCGAAGGCCTCGATCACCTTGCCAGCGGCGTCCCCGCCGTTGTGGCCCTCGAGCAGCACGACACGGGTCGAGGCAACGTTCAGCGCCAGGCGCAGCAGGGTGGCCACCAGCAGGATCGACGGGAACATGGCGAAGTCGAGCGGACGCAGGGCGTAGACCACGACCAGCAGGACCACCAGCGAGAGTGCGATGTTGAAGGTGAAGAAGAGATCCAGCAGGAAGGGCGGCAACGGCAGCACCACCATGGCCAGCAGCATCAGGATCAGCAGCGGGGCACCGAGGCCGCCGGCTCCGATCTGGCGCATGTTGTTCAGTATCGCTTCCATCTTCGGGCCCTCTGGACGGCGTCAGCCGTCGTGGCGTAGATCAGGTGGCACCGGCCACTCCTGCGGCGGCGCCGGGATGTCTTCCCCACCGGCAGCGAAGGCGCGCAGCTGGAACACGTAGGCGAGCAGCTGGGCGACAGCCAGAAAGAGTTCTGTCGGTATGGGCTGGTTGAGTTCGGTGTTGAAGTAGACGGCGCGGGCCAGAACCGGAGCCTCGACCAGGGGCACAGCGTTCTCCGCGGCCACCCGGCGGATGTTGGCCGCGACCAGGTTCTTGCCCTTGGCCACCACCACAGGCGCGCGCATCCTCTCCGGGTCGTAGCGCAGTGCCACCGCGTAGTGGGTCGGGTTGGTGACCACGACGTCGGCCTTGGGTACTTCCTGCATCATGCGGCGCTGGGCCAGCTCGCGCTGCATCTGGCGGATGCGGCCCTTGACCTCGGGTTTGCCCTCGGTCTGCTTGAGCTCGTCGCGGACTTCCTGGTCGGTCATCTTGAGGTCGCGCTTGTGCTGCCAGAGCTGGAAGGGCACGTCGACCAGGGCCAGGACGAGCATGGTCGAGGACAGCAGCAGGGCCGACCAGGCGACCAGCTCGAGACCACGCACAAGCGCCGTGCGCACATCCATGTCGCCCAGTCGCAACAACTCTTCGGCGTAGAACTTGAGCAGCAGCACGGTCGCTGCGGTTACGAGTACGAACTTGGCCAGCGACTTGCCCAGCTCCATCAGTCCCTTGGCCGAGAACACCCGCTTGAGGCCCTTTATCGGGTCGAGCTTCGACAGCTTGGGCTTCATCGCCTCGCCGCTGATGTTGAAACCACCCAGGGCGACCGACGAGAGCACCGCGACGAAGACCATGGCGAGGAAGAATGGCGAAAGCATCCACAGCGCGTCACCGACCGCGGCCGTGAGGTGCGCGAGCATGGCATTGGGATCGAAGACGTCGTCCCGCCCGACCGCCAGCTGACCACGGAACAGGCGGTCCATACCGTTCGCGAAGTGTGAACCCATGAGCATCAGCGTGGCCGCTCCGAGCACCGTGATTGCCACCGTGTTCAGCTCGCGCGAGCGCGGCACCTGGCCCTTGCGCCTTGCATCTGCAATGCGCTTGCTTGTGGGGTCGTGTGACTTCTCCTGGCCGTCCTGGTTCTCAGCCATGCCTGCTCACCTCGTGTTGAGCAGAACGGCCGAGTGATCGAAGGCCTCGCTGACCAGGCTGCCGAAGCTGGACATCACCTGCGGCAGCGTCACCCAGATCAGCACGAACCCGAGCAGGATGCTGATCGGGAAACCGATCGCGAAAATGTTGAGCTGCGGGGCCGCGCGCGACACCACGCCCATGCCGACGTTGACCAGCAGCAGCGCGATGATCACCGGCAGGGCCATCAGCACGCCGGCGGCGAACATGCGTGAGGCCCAGGACACCAGCTCCCACAGCCCGGCGCGCGTCAGTCCGTCGACCGCAACCGGCATTACCGTGAAGGTGTCCACGATGGCGCTGATCAGAACCAGGTGGCCGTTCATCATGAGGAAGGCGAGCATCGCCAGGATCAGCCAGAACTGGGCGATCACCGGGACGTTCACGCCATTGGCCGGATCCATCATGTTGGCAAAGCCCAGGCCCATGCTGTAGGCCATGACCTGGCCGCCGAAGATCAGCGCGTTGAACACCATCTGCATGAGAAAGCCCAGCGCTGCGCCGATGGCGATCTGCTGGGCCGCGATCATGACTGCGTCGACGCTGAATACCGCCACTACCGGCGAAGGCGGCAGCACGGGTTGGACCAGCAGGGTGATCAACACCGCCAGGAGGAGGCGGAAGCGAACCGGGATCTGGCGCGTGTTGAAGATCGGCGCCGTCATCACCATGGCGGCGATCCGCACCAGCGGCCAGAAGAAGTCGGCCAGCCACTGGTCGAGCTGCGCCTCGGTGAACTCCATCGCAGCGCTATCCGATCAGGTACGGCAGGTTCTCGACCAGGCGCTGGGTGAAGCCGGTGATCTGGCGCAGCATCCAGGGCCCGGCGGCCATCATGACGATCGCCACCACCATCAGCTTGGGCACGAAGCTCAAGGTCATCTCGTTGATCTGGGTGGCCGCCTGGAACATGGCGATGATCAGTCCGACTGCCAGCGAGGCGAGCAGGATCGGTGCGGCGAGCAGCATGGTGACCTCCATCGCCTGGCGGCCAACGGTGACAACGGTATCGGCGTCCATGAAGGCTCTCCTCAGACGTAGAAACTGGTGGCCAGGGTGCCGAGCACGAGCGCCCAGCCGTCGACCAGAACGAACAACATGATCTTGAACGGCAGCGAGATGATGAGCGGCGAGAGCATCATCATGCCCATGGACATCAGCACGCTGGCCACCACCAGGTCGATGACCAGGAACGGGATGAACAGCAGGAAGCCGATCTGGAACGCGGTCTTGAGCTCGCTGGTGGC
>SBFU01000104.1 GCA_006227785.1 Burkholderiales bacterium | reverse complement strand
CCTCCTGAGCACCATCTGGGGCATCTGCCCCCCCCGTCGATATAATTTCCGATGGCAATTTGTCAGTCCGTCGTAAAGGTCCGCGCGTGCACGCTTCATTGAGATTATCTGTCTTGCCGATATGTCTCGCCGCTTCCCTGGCGCTTCTGTCCGGGTGCAGCAGTGCCCCCAAGGACGTGACAGCAGGCTGGAGCGTCGAACGACTGGCCCAAGAGGCGCGGGAAGAGCGCGATTCGGGCAACTTCGACCGGGCCACCGAACTGTATGAAAAGCTGGAGGGACGGGCCGCAGGGACGCCGCTGGCGCAGCAAGCCCAGCTGGAGAAGGCCTATTCCTATTACAAGGGTGGCGAGCCAGCCCAGGCCCAGGCCGTGATCGAGAGGTTTCTGCGGCTCCATCCCACCAGTCCTGCGCTGGACTACGCCCTCTATCTGAAAGGCCTCGCCAACTTCAATGACAACCTGGGGTTGTTCGGATCGCTGGCCCGTCAGGACCTTTCGGAGCGAGACCAGAAGGCGGCCAAAGAGTCTTTCGAGTCCTTTCGTGACCTGGTCACCCGCTTTCCAGCTTCCCGCTATGCACCTGATGCCCGGGCGCGAATGACCTACATCGTCAACTCGCTCGCGCAGTCCGAAGTGCACGTGGCCCGCTACTACTTCAGCCGTGGAGCGCATGTGGCTGCGATCAACCGGGCCCAGGCGGCCCTGAGCGACTACCCGGAGGCGCCCGCCCTCGAGGAAGCCCTGTACATTCTCGTGCAGGCCTACGATGCGTTGGGCTTGTCACAGTTGCGGGACGATGCCAGCCGGGTATTGCAGGCCAGCTACCCGAACAGCCAGTTCCTCACACAGGGGTTCCGCACGTCGACGCCCTGGTGGCGATTCTGGTGACCATCTGCGACTGAAGCTCTGCTTCAGTCAGGTCCACCCGGTCCGCTGGGATGCAGCCTGCGCGCAACGCACCGGGTCACCGAACGGCGCCATTTGCCGGCCTGGCAATGGCGCGGTGCCGAATCATGGTTAACATCGCATCTCGACTGCAGCAGGGTCTTCATTCCCACGTCCCCCTCAAACCACCGCATGTCCAAAGGCTTCCGCATCCACGCCTCCACCGGCATCCACCGGGGTGATCGCGACTATCAGCAGGATCAGGTCTGCCTGCTGCACCATCCGCGTCAGACAGGCTGCCTGCTGGCTGTGGTGGCCGACGGCATGGGAGGGCGCAGCGGGGGACGCAAGGCATCCGACCAGGTCATGCTGACGGCCCGGCAGCTTTTCGAACGCTTCGACCCGGATACCGATGACTCGGCTGCCTTGCTGCGCCAGATCGTGGAAGAGTCCCATCTGGTGATCAAGTTGACTGCGGTTTCCGCAGAGCAGGAGCCTCACAGCACCATTGCCGCCTTTCTTGTCAACCCTGGCGGCGACAGCCACTGGGTGCACGCCGGCGACTCCCGCATCTACCACTTCCGCCAGGGCAAGATGCTGTTTCGCACCATGGACCACTCCTATGTCCAGACCCTGGTCAACCAGGGGGAAATCACGGAGGAAGAGGCGCTGGATCACCCGCACTCCAACATCCTGATGGGGTGCCTGGGTACCGACAACGACCCGCCGGTCGACATTCATGTGGTTGACCGTCTCCTGCCCGGCGATGCCATCATGGCCTGCAGCGATGGTGTCTGGCACTATTTCACGCCCGACGAACTGGCCAGCACCATCGCCATGCTGACTCCGCGCGAAGCGTGCGAGTTCCTGATCCAGAAGGCCCGCACCCGGGCCAAAGGCATGGGTGACAACCTGTCATTGGCCATCGTCAGGATCGATCCACTGGGTTGAGGCTCGATGGCAGGCCTTCAGGTGAGGCCCGTGTCCACGACCCGATGCTCCGTGGACAGGTACTCGGCCGACTGCATTTCCCCAAGCCTCGACACCGTTCGCGGGAACTCGTGAGACATGGGTCCCTCGGTGTACAGGGCCTCAGGCTCAACGGCCGCCGACATCACGAGCTTGACCCGCCGGTCGTAAAGTACGTCAATCAACCAGGTAAAGCGGCGGGCCTCGGAGGCCTGCCGTACCGACATCTGCGGCACATTGGACAACAGGACGGTGTGGAACTGTGATGCGATCTCCAGATAGTCATTCTGGGAGCGCGGCCCTCCGCACAGCGTGCGAAAGTCGAACCAGATGACGCCACCGGCGCGACGGACAGCCCGAATCTGCCGAGATTCGATCTGCATCACCGGCTCTTCATCATGGGCCTCCGCAAGTTTGTCGAAGGTCGCCTCCAGTGATGCATCGGCCTGCGCATCAAGGGGGCAGTGGTACAGCTCGACGTGGGTCAGTGTACGCTGACGGTAGTCGGTGCCGTTGTCGACATTGATCACCTCCAGCTTCTGCTTGAGCATCGCGATGGCGGGCAGGATACGGTCGCGGTGAAGGCCATCAGGGTAAAGGCCGTCAGGATGGAAGTTGGACGTGGTCACAAAGCCCACACCGGCCTTGAACAGGGCGTCCAGCAGACGGTGAAGGATCATGGCGTCTGTCACATCCGCCACATGAAACTCGTCAAAGCAGATCAGCTTGTACCGCTGGGCGATATGTGCACCCAGCACATCGAGCGGATTGACGGTGCCCTGCAGGTCACGCAGCTCCCGGTGCACTTCCCGCATGAATTCGTGAAAGTGCAAACGGGTCTTTCGCCGCAGGGGCACGGCGTTGAAGAAGCAGTCCATCAGGAAGCTCTTGCCACGCCCCACCCCACCGTACATGTAGACGCCGCGCGGGATCTCCGGGTGGACAAAGAGCTTCTTGAGTGAGTTGGATCGACGCTGCTTGTAGACGGACCACTCGCGGGCACAGCGCTCCAGCGCGTCGACCGCACGCAACTGGGCCGGATCGGCGCTGAAGCCGCGTGCGCGCAACTCCGTTTCGTAGGTGCGGCGAACGGTCAAGC
>SBFU01000315.1 GCA_006227785.1 Burkholderiales bacterium | reverse complement strand
GGGCAACAGACCGTGCGTCTGGGCCAGCACCCCCCGCAACATCCGACGCCACTGGCTCCGTGAGGCGCTGTGCGCCTCAGTTGCTGCTGGGGCTCCCCGAACCCGACGGATTCAGTTCCCGCCGAACATGCGCCAGCAGGCCCTCGCTGCCGTCTTCCACCAGGTCCAGCACCAGCTCGAAGCCAGCCGGGCCACCGGTGTAGGGATCGGGCACCACGGTCTGGTCGAAGCGCTGGAAGAACTCGGCAAAGCGCCGCAGCTTGCGCCGGTGATGCGGTGGGCAAAGCTCTTCGGCCAGGGCCAGGTTGTCCCAGTCCATGGCCAGCACGAGATCGAAACGGTCGAAATCGGCCGCCTTGAGCTGGCGGCTGCGCTGCTCCGACAGGTCGTAGCCACGCCGCAGGGCGTGCCGCTGGCTGCGCGCATCCGGCGGTGCACCGATGTGGTAGCCGTGGGTGCCTGCCGAATCGACCTGGACCTGAGCCGCCAACCCGGCCTGGCGCACGCGCGCCTCAAACACGCCGTGCGCGGTCGGGCTGCGGCAGATGTTGCCCATGCAGACAAACAGCACGCGGTAAGTCGGGGCGGCGGGTTGGGCGGTGTCGTTTGGCATGGGTTCATTGTGCGACAGCTCCGCCCTTGCGGCGGGCATGGGGTTGCTGACGGACCACGCGCCAGGCGTGACACCCTTCTCGGTCTCGCCGGCTGTGAGCCGCCGCACGGCCGCCAACGTGTCCGTGACGGACGGTTTCGGACTATGCTTGCCACTGCATACCCTTCACCGACCGCCACGACGGAGCCTGCATGGCCAGTGATATCGACACGGTGCGCGTGCTGCGCGCCATCTTCAGCGACATGCCACGTGCGCCCCAGGGGCTCTCGCCCATGGAGACGGCCGAGTGGATCCAGCAGGCCATGTCCGGCTTTGAAGGCGGCGAGATGGCCTACACCATCGAGCACATCACCCGCAGCTCCATGGTCGATATCGTGCTTCGGCTGCGCGAGGACGGGTACCTGCGCGACGATGTGGCCTTTGAAGAGCTGTTGCAGCAACTGGAAAAGCCCGAAGGGCGACAGGCCTTTATGGACTGGTGCATCCACGCGCAAAAAAGCGTGGACGCCACCTCGCGCCTGCTCAACCGGGCCAAGCGGTCGCTGACCGAACCCGAACCCCTGTTCCAGATGGACCTGCCGGCGATGGAGCGCTTTGTGGCGGGGCAGGCCAGCGGGCCGGGCCCTCTTTATGCCGAGTTTGCCGCGCGCGACGATGTGCGCCAGGTGGGGGTTGTCGAATCGGCACCGGCGGTGGTGCACGAATTCGACTGGGGGTTTGTCACCGAGGACGAGGCCGGCTTTCATGTGTATGTGGCCAAGGCCTGGCGCGGTGGCTCGGTGGGCTACTTCGAGCGGTTCATGAACGCGTGGCGGCTGGAGACCACCGCCATTGCCGGCAGCGGTGTGAGCCCGGCGCCCGTGCCGTTCGAGATCACCCCCGATGTGGGCATCGTGCGTTTTGCCAGCTTCAGCCTGTACGCGGGCGAGCAGCCGGTGCCACAGGCGGTGCGGCGCTGGGTGGGCGAGGTGTTCCTGTCGCAGATGCTGCCGGTCATGGCGGCGCGGGCGACCGACCTGGACTACGACTTTCCGCTGGCGGTCGCCGACTCGCTCTGAGCACCTCCGTCGCCCGCGCAGGCGGCCGGGTGTGCGGCGGGCTGTCCTAGCCTTGACCACTGGCCCACCAAAGCGTCGATCTCCGCCGGGCTGCATGGGCCGAACAGCTGTGCCGCCACCGTGGCCTGGGCCTGCGCAAACACCTCGACCGCGGTCTGCGCGGACCGCGTTGGCCAAAGGCAGTGGCTGCGACGGTCTTCCGGGTGGTCGCGGCGCTCCAGGTAGTCCTCGTCCATCAGGCTCTTGAGCATGCGGGTGACCTGCGCCTTGTCGCGGCCTGTGAGGTCCACCAGTCCGCTTGGCGTGATCCCCGGGTTTTGCACGCACAACTGCAGCAGACGCAGGCTCATGGGTGGAGGCACGGCCGCGCCGTGTTCGGCCAGCGCCTGACGCAGGCGCCACTTGACCTGGGCGAACAGGCCCATCAGGCAGGCCAGGGCTTCGAGCTGTCGGGCCTGAGAGACGGGTACGTCTGTTTGGTTGACGTTATCAACGATTTTATCCATAATGTTGACATTATCAACCAAAAGCCAACGGTCACACCATGTCCTTCGTTCCGAACACGCCGCACACGGCCGGCCTGCTCACTCCCGCGCCCACCATGTCCGGCCACGACGCTCGCCCAGAGCCGATGGAGGTCGATGTCCTGCCCTCTGGCGTGCGGCGCATACGCCACCCTCTGAAACGGCGGCAACTGACCGTCGTGCGAACCGAGCGCACCACCCCCGCACTGGTGCGCATCACGCTGGGCGGGGCCGATCTGCACGACTTTGTCAGCCTGGGCTTTGACGACCACGTCAAGGTGTTCATCCCCGGCGCAGATCCGTCGACGGTCGAGATGCGGGACTACACCCCTCTCCGGTATGACCGTGCGGCCTGTGAGCTGGATCTGGAGTTTGTCCTGCACGAATCGGGTGCGGCGTCGGACTGGGCGGCCCAGGCTGCCCCGGGTCAGCGGCTGGAGGTGGGCGGGCCCAGGGGGTCGATGTTGCTGCCCGATGACCTTCGCTGGCTCCTGATGGTGGGCGACGCCACTGCCTTGCCAGCCATGACCCGCGCGCTGGCCGGCTGGCCGCTGCAATGCACGGGCCAGCTGGCGGTTCTGATGCCTTCTCAGGCCGAGCGGCGCGCCCTGGCCTTGCCCGACGGTGTTGCCTTGCACTGGCTGGACCGTGAGGCCGACGTCGTGGGTTTCCTGCAGGGCTGGGTCCCACCGCCCGGGCCGGGTTTTGTCTGGTGTGCCGGTGAGGCAGGGCAGGTGAACGGCTGGCGGGAGGTGCTGACGGCCA
>SBFU01000212.1 GCA_006227785.1 Burkholderiales bacterium | reverse complement strand
GAAGTGGGCAAGGAAAACACCACCATCATCGACGGCGCCGGCGCTGCCGCTGACATCGAAGCCCGCGTCAAGCAGATCCGCGTGCAGATCGAGGAGGCCACCAGCGACTACGACCGCGAAAAGCTGCAGGAGCGCGTGGCCAAGCTGGCCGGCGGCGTGGCCGTCATCAAGGTCGGTGCCGCCACCGAGGTGGAGATGAAGGAAAAGAAGGCCCGCGTGGAAGACGCCCTGCACGCCACCCGCGCTGCGGTGGAAGAAGGCATCGTGGCCGGTGGTGGCGTGGCCCTGCTGCGCGCCAAGCAGTCCGCTGGCGAAATCAAGGGTGACAACGCCGACCAGGACGCCGGCATCAAGCTGGTGCTCAAGGCCATCGAAGCCCCCCTGCGCGAGATCGTGGCCAACGCCGGTGGCGAGCCCTCGGTCGTGATCAACAAGGTTCTGGAAGGCAAGGGCAACTACGGCTTCAACGCCTCCAACGACACCTATGGCGACATGATCGAAATGGGTATCCTGGACCCGACCAAGGTGACCCGCACCGCGCTGCAGAACGCCGCTTCCGTGGCTTCCCTGATGCTGACGACCGAGTGCATGGTCGCCGAAGCCCCGAAGGACGACGCTCCGGCCATGCCGGGCGGCGGCATGGGCGGCATGGGCGACATGGGCGGCATGGGCATGTAATGCCCTGAACCGGTCCGAGGGCTTCGGCCCTCATGTCACCGACATGAAATCCCCGGCGGTCCTTGCGTCTGCCGGGGATTTTTGTTTGTCCACCGCCTGGAGGCCCGAAACAACATGCACCACGTCGACGGCACCGTTTCGACTTCGCCAGCTGAAGAGCGTCGGGTGCTGAGGGCCCCAGGGGCCGATATCGTCTGCCGCATTCGGCGCACCCGCGCCCCGTCGCCGGGCGCACCGATCGTTTTCCTTCATGGTCTGGCCAGCAACATGTCACGCTGGTCGGAACTCACCCGCCTGACCACGCTGTCGCAGCTGCACGATCTGATCCGCATCGACCTGCGCGGTCACGGAGAGTCGATGACCCGACGCTCGTTCAATACGCTCCGCTGGCGCGAAGACCTGCGCCTGCTGCTCGACATCGAGGGAGCGGCCACGGCCTACCTGGTCGGGCACAGTCTGGGCGCCACTGTGGCCATGGACTTCGCCACATCATTGCCCGAGCGAGTGGCCGGACTGGTCCTGATCGATCCGGTCTTCAGGGAGGCGGTGGTGCCTGCGAAACGGCATTTCGTGCACGGCGGCCCGGTATTTCAGGCGGCAGCGCACCTGCTTCGGCTGCTCAACCGGCTGGGCCTTCACCGCCGGAGCCTGGCAGCGCTGGACCTGGAACGGCTGGACCAGCAGGCCCGGGTCGCGCTGGCCGACCCCGACCCCGCGCGGCTTGAGGCCTTTGTGCGGCATTACAGCTCCACACGCGAGGACCTGCGCCATATTCCACACGCCAACTATCTGCAAGACCTGGTGGAGATCTTCCGTCCCTTGCCCTCCCTGAGCATGGTCAAGGCCCCTGTGCTGGTGCTGAGATCGACCATGGCCGGCTTCCAGACCGAAGACGAGATCGCCCGCCGGTTGGCCGAGCTGCCCCGGGTTCGCGTCGAGTCCATCGACTGTCACCACTGGCCGGTGACCGAACGCCCACTGGAGGTCAGGCAGCTGATTGAAGACGGGATTGGCGAGATGGAAAGAGCGGCCAGGTCCTGGGAGGCCGCGCCTGTCCGCTCACTCAGGTCGGAGGCTCAGCCAACTGTTCAAGGTGGTCGGCAATCGCCCGTGCGATAGGCACCTTGCCATCCACCGCCAGCTCGCCTGCAGCCGTGAGCAGATGGGCCCGCTGTTCCTCGCCCCGGGTTTCTGCACCACGCGTGGCCACCACCAGACTGGCGCGCCCCAGGCGACGCCTTGCCACGTCCAGCAACTCGTCAACGGACACCTGTTCGAGGTATTTGAAAGCCACACAGTGCATGGCCGGATCGGTCGCGCAGGCCAGGTCGATCACTTTCTCGGTGGGCACCAGCTCCAGCTGGAGCATCGGCTGACCGGAAGCGATCTTGCCACTCACAGGTTCACGCGGCCGGTAGTCGGCCACACCCGCCGAAAACACGCCGGCAAACAAGCCCTTTCGTACCCGATCCAGACAAAGATCGCGGTACTCGTCATAGTTGCGGGCGATGGTGGTGGGCACCGGCGCCTTCGGCCGCCAGGCACCGTCACCGAGCAGCAGCTCGGCATCGGCGCCGCGCCAAGTCAGTTCCTCGGCCACCAGAGCACCCAGGCGCCCCCGGAAACGGTTGAGAATGCGCCGAACACCATCGATGGGCACCGGCGTCGGCCCCGCCGTCACCAGGATGCGCCGACCCAGCAGGGCCGAACGGCTCAGGGCACGGCCCACGGCCACACACAGCAATTCGGTGTCCGGCAGGTTGTGCTTGCCATAGGCGTCCCTGGGCGCCACGAAGCGCACACCCAGCCCATGCAACTGGCGGGCGTTGCGCTCCAGCAGGCTGTTGTGCAAGGTGCCGTGCATGGTTGGCGCCACCAGAATTTGGGTTCGGCCTTGCTCCATGCGGCCCAGCGCCGAAGCCAGCGCCGACGTCACCACCGTATCGGCAATGCCGGCCGCCATCTTGGCAATGGTGTTGTGGGTGGCCGGTGCCACCAGATAGGCATCGAACGGAGTGCCATCCGACAGGTGCTCGGCGGCCCAGGTCAGGCGGCTGACCACCGGCTGGCAGGTGGCCCATTCGAGCGCTTCGCGGGCCACGTAGCGCAGGGCGTCGTCCGACGCAAAAGCCACCACCTCGGCCCCGTGGCGGCGCAGGCCACGCGCCACTTCGGGCGTCTTCATGGCCGCGATGCCGCCGGTCACCAGCAGCGCGATGCGGCGGCCCTTGAGTCGGTCGGAGACCAGGGGCACATCGTGATCACCCATGGAGCTGGGCGTCGGC
>SBFU01000477.1 GCA_006227785.1 Burkholderiales bacterium | reverse complement strand
GGAAACAGCATCGCGGTGCGGTCCACTTCGGTCCGCATGCGCTGCGACAGCACCGAACGCACGCGGGACATCGCGTCGCCCGCCGCCAGGGCCAGGGCCGGGTCCAGCCACTGCTGGGCCATGCGCGTGGCGACCGCCAGGGCCCGCGCCTCGTCGGCGGTGAACATCAGGGGCGGGAGCTCGAAACCCTGTCCCAGCCGGTAACCGACACCCGCCTCGCCCTCGATCGGCACCCCCTGCGCCTGCAGATCAGCCACATCACGGTAGACCGTGCGCAGAGACACCTCCAGCCGGTTGGCCAGCCAGGCCGCCGTCGAGAGGCGGCGCCCCCGGATCAGCTGCACCAGGGCAAACAGACGGTCAGCGCGCCGCATGACGTCAACAGCCTGGCGGGTGTCGCTGGCGAGCCAGCGACACGATGGCGGCCACCGCCTGACGGGCCATGGGGCTGTTGGCCCAGCAGCTGGCATGCAGCATCTGCGCCACCGCGCGGTTGATGGCGGCCGGGTCCGCTTCAGACAGCTCGGCCAGCGATGAAAAGCCCAATTGCTCCAGCCGTTCGACCACGGTGGGCCCGACACCCTTCAGTGCCAGCATGCTTTCACGCTCCGACGATGAAAACCCCATCAACCCTCCCCGTATGGATCAACGCATGGCGTGCAGCCCGACCCGGTTGCCTTCGGTATCGAACACCTGGGCAAAACAGCCCATGCCTTCGGGCAGGGCGGTCTTGCCAAGCGCCACCGATCCGCCGGCCGAGGTGACGCGCTGAAGGCAGGCGTCCAGATCATCCTCGATGTGGAGGTAGAGCACGCTGCCGGTGCGCGAAGGCGCCATCTGCGGGCCCTGAACCAGGGCACCGGTGCGCTCCGACGCATCGGCGGTCTCGAACACCGCCTCCTGCTGGCCGGGAACCCCGAAATCCATCCGTTGCAGCTGCCGGCCCGTGACCGTGGCATAGAAGTGCATGGCCCGGTCCAGATCGGCGACGGGAATTTCGAACCAGTTGATGGCGTGTGACATGTTGTTCCCCCAAGGGTGTTGTTGAACAGGCCCTGGAGTCTGCAGGCCCCCTGCTGACAACGTGGTGGCAGCAGGCACCCGGCCGGGTTTCGGCAGTCAACGCTCGAACTCGGTGTTGAGGACCACTGTGCTGGTGGTGCGCAGCACGCCCGGGATCGCCTTGATGGCGTAAAGCACGTCTTCCAGTGCGCGGGCGTTCACGCAGCGCACCTTCACCAGCGAATCGTGTTCGCCGGCCACGCTGTGCACCTCCACCACCTCGGGCAGCTCGCGAAGGCGGTCGGCGATGTCGCGGCAGTGGGTGCCACCATCGTTGCGGATGGCCACGAAGGCCGTGAGATACAAGCCCAGGGCTTCCGGCGCCACCTTGATCGAGAAACGCTCGATCACCCCCCGGTCGACCATCTTGCGCACCCGCTCGTGCACGGCAGCGGTCGACATGCCCACCTCGGAGGCCAGATCAGCGTATGAACGGCGGCTGTCGACGGCCAAGGCCGTAAGAATTCTTTTGTCGAGGTCGTCAGTCTGGAAATTATCTTGCATTGGCCCGTATCTTCGGATAAATTCGGCATCACCGGCTGTGAGCCGGACATTTTCCACCCTGAGAACCGAAATGCCAATCTTTTTCCGCCTGCCTGGCACCAGCGACGCGCACATGCGCCTGGTCACCGCGTTGCTGATCGTCTACCTCGTGTGGGGCACGACCTACCACGCGCTGAACCTGGCGATGCAGACCATGCCCCCGCTGCTCATGAACGGCACGCGCTTTCTGGTCGCCGGTGCGGTGATGCTGGCGATTGCCCGCTGGCAGCGCCTGGCCTGGCCCACCCCCGCACAGTGGCGGCATTCGGCCCTGATTGGCGGGCTGATGGTGTTCGGCGCCATGGGGATGGTGGTGGTGGCACAGAAGCTGGGCATTGGCTCGGGCCTGATGGCGACGGTGGTGACCACCATGCCGATGTGGCTGGCGCTGTGGACTCGCTGGGGCGGCGAGCGGGTTCCGCTGACCAGCTGGATTGGCCTGGCACTGGGGGTGACGGGGGCCGCCGTGCTGGCGCTGGAGGGCGACTTCTCGGCCACCTGGCTGGGCGCGCTGCTGGCCTTTGGTGCGCCCCTGTGCTGGAGCATCGGCTCCTACGCCTCGCGCAAACTGGCCCTGCCGGCACCGGCCATGGCTTCGGCCGCGCAATGGCTGCTGGGCGGGTTGATGGGCGCCGTCACCGCCTGGTGGCTGGAGCCGGCCTCACACAGCTGGAGCCCGCTGCAGATGAGCCTGACCTCGTCGCTGGCCTGGCTGTACCTGGTGGTCATGGGCACGCTGGTCACACTCAATGCCTACCTGTGGCTGCTCAAGAACGCGTCGCCGGCGCTGGCCGGCAGCTACTCGTTCGTCAACCCCGTGGTGGCCCTGTGGGTGGGCGTCGCGTTCGGTGGCGAGATGCTGACAGGACAGGTGTTCATCGCCCTGCCCCTGATCCTGCTGGCGCTGGCCTTCATCATCTACGGGCAGCCGCTGTGGCGCTGGCTGCAGCAGCGGATCGGCCAGGGCCGGCTGCGGCGCGCCTGAACGACCCCGGGCTTTGCCCGGCCTGCCCGGGTCGGGTCTGCGTCTGCACGCCCCGCCTGCCGGCGCCCTGCCAGCGGGACGGTGGCGGTGGCGTCAGCGCATCAGAGCAGCTCTTTGGGGACGTTGCCGCCGTTGGCCGCAATGTGGCCCAGCACGTTCTTGTGCAACCACATGTTCATCTTGGCCGAGTCGCCCATCAGCTCGTCAGGGCAGTACAGCTCCTTGGCCAGCTCCTTGCGCGCGGCCAGACTGCTGTCCAGCCCGAGCAGCTTGAGCAGATCGACGATGGACGTCTTCCAGTTGAGCTTTTCCGGGTGCTTGGCGGCCTTTTCGGTGAGCAGGGTCATCACGTCGACCATGGCGATCGGCTGAACCG
>SBFU01000240.1 GCA_006227785.1 Burkholderiales bacterium | reverse complement strand
ACCCGATCATGTACCAGCACATCTTCTGGTTCTTCGGACACCCCGAGGTGTACATCATGATCCTGCCGGCCTTCGGCATCGTGAGCCAGGTGGTGCCCGCCTTTGCCCGCAAGAAGCTGTTCGGCTATGCCTCCATGGTGTACGCCACCGGCTCCATCGCCATCCTGTCCTTTGTCGTGTGGGCACACCACATGTTCACCACCGGCATGCCGGTGACCGGTCAGCTGTTCTTCATGTACAGCACCATGCTGATCGCCGTGCCGACGGGCGTGAAGATCTTCAACTGGATCGCGACCATGTGGAAGGGCTCGATGACCTTCGAGACCCCGATGATGTGGGCCGTCGGTTTCATCTTCGTGTTCACCATCGGCGGCTTCACCGGCCTGATCCTGTCGGTCGCCCCGATCGACATCCAGATGCAGGATACCTACTACGTGGTGGCGCACTTCCACTACGTGCTGGTGGCCGGCTCGCTGTTCGCCATGTTCGCCGGCATCTACTACTGGCTGCCCAAGTGGACCGGCGTGATGTACAGCGAGACGCGCGGCAAGATCCATTTCTGGTGGTCGATGATCTCGTTCAACATCACCTTCTTCCCGATGCACTTCCTGGGTCTGGCCGGCATGCCGCGTCGCTACGCCGACTACCCCATGCAGTTTGCCGACTTCAACGCCATCGCATCGGTGGGCGCGTTTGCCTTCGGTATCGCTCAGGTCTACTTCTTCGTGGCCGTGATCCTGCCAGCCATGATGGGCAAGGGCGAAAAGGCGCCGCAGAAGCCCTGGGAGGGTGCTGAAGGTCTGGAGTGGGAAGTGCCCTCGCCAGCTCCCCACCACACGTTCGAGACCCCGCCCAAGCTGGACGCGACCGCCACCAAGGTGGTGGGCTGAACCGGAACCGCGCCACCATGAAGACGCCTGAACAAAAACGCGCCAACCTGCGGCTGGGACTGATCCTGGCGTCGGTGGCTTTCGCGTTCTTCCTGGGTTTCATGTTCAACAAGCGTTTCTTCGGCTGAACCGGACTTGGCAGGCATGGGTCTGAAGCATTCCAACCTCACCATGGTGGCCAAGCTCTGCGTGATCGCCGTGGGCATGTTCGCCTTCGGTTATGCGCTGGTGCCGATCTACCGGGCCGTCTGCGAAGCCCTGGGCATCAACGTGCTGGCGGTGGCCGAACGGCAGGTGCCCGGCGTGGCCACACGCCTGCCCGAAAACACGCAGGTCGACAGCACCCGCACCATCACGGTGGAGTTCGACACCAACGTGCGCGGTCCCTGGCATTTCAAGCCGGCGCAGCGTTCGATCCAGGTGCATCCGGGTGAGCTGGCAACCGTCATGTACGAGTTCCAGAACATCCAGAACCGGCCCATGGCGGCCCAGGCCATCCCCAGCTACGCGCCGCGGCAGTCGGCCTCGCATTTCAACAAGCTCGAATGCTTCTGCTTCACGCAGTACACGCTGGAGCCGGGCGAGAAGAAATCATGGCCGGTGGCCTTTGTCATCGACCCGCGACTGCCCAAGGACGTGACCACCATCACCTTGTCCTACACCTTCTTCGAGGTGGGTGGCAAGGTGCCTGCGGCGCCAGCGGGTGGCCCGGTGGCCGTGCAGCAAGGCGCTGGTGCGCCTGGTCCGGTATGAGCACACCCGTGCACCGACGCCGAGGATCACTGGCCGGTACGGTCAAGGCGGTGCTGTGGGGTTTCCTCGGTGTCCGCCGGCGGGCCGACTACCAGCAGGACATCGAACGCCTGAACCCCTTGCACCTCATGGCGGTCGGCGTGGCCATGGCCTTCCTGTTCGTGCTGGCCCTGATCCTGGTGGTCAACTGGGTGGTTTCCTGACGACCCAACCCTGATACCCTTCACGTCATTCAAACACAACAAGCGATTTGCAACTAGGAGTGAGCATGTCAGCAGCATCCCACGGCACGACGCCCTATTACTACGTTCCGGGCCTGTCGAGGCATCCGGTGATGGCAGCCATCGGTCTTTTCTTTGTCATCCTGGGCGCTGGCCAGTGGATCAACGGATCGGCCTGGGGCATGTATTCGCTGATTTTCGGTCTGGTGTTCTGGCTCGTGGTCCTGTACCAGTGGTTCGGTGATGCCATCCGCGAAAGCGAGGGGGGTCTGTACGGTCGCAAGGTCGACCTGTCGTACCGCTGGAGCATGAGCTGGTTCATCTTCTCGGAGGTGATGTTCTTCGGTGCCTTCTTCACCGCCCTGTGGTGGGCCCGCGTCCAGTCGGTTCCCAACCTGGGCAACATCGAGAACGCGCTCATCTGGCCCGACTTCACCGCTGTGTGGCCCAGTGTCAAGGCCGGCATGACCGCTTCGCCTGCCGGCATCGTCGAGCCCTTCCAGACCATGGGCCCCTTCTGGCTGCCGACCATCAACACGGCCCTGCTGCTGACCTCGGGCGTGACGCTGACCATCGCCCACCACGCCCTGCAAGCCGGCAACCGCGCCAAGACGATTGCCTTCATGTGGATGACGGTGCTGCTGGGTCTGGTCTTCCTGTTTGTGCAGGGATACGAGTACTACCACGCCTATGTCGATCTGAACCTCAAGCTCAACTCGGGCATCTTCGGCTCGACCTTCTTCATGCTCACCGGCTTTCACGGTTTCCACGTGTTCCTGGGCATGCTGATGCTGCTGGTGATCACGCTGCGCCTGCAAAAGGGCCATTTCAGTGCCAAGAGCCACTTCGGATTCGAAGGCGCCGCGTGGTACTGGCACTTCGTGGACGTGGTCTGGCTGGGCCTGTACATCCTGGTCTACTGGATGTGACCCGGCTTCGGTCCGTCCCGCGGGCCGGCTGAATGAAAAAAGCGCCGCAGAGGCGCTTTTTTCTTGCTGGACTGTCAGACTCAGCGTGCCAGGGGCAGACCGGTTGGCTGTATCCACCCCATGAAATAACTGATGAGCACGACCACGAACAGCAGGACGGAAAAGCCGATGCGAAACGCCAGAGCACGCGCCATGTGGTTGTTGCGTGGCGCGTTGTCCGACTCGTCGCCTGGGGCACGGTCGCCGCGCATCATGAACACGAGCGCCGCCGCCAGGCTGCCGATGATGGCGACAAATCCAAGGATGACCAAGTACTTCATGGCCCTGATTATCGGCTCGACCGCCGTCGGACGTGGAGATCCGGTGCGATGACCCGCGTCCGACGGTTCTGGGTGGTGCTGCTGGCGACCCTGGTCACCATGGGGGTGACCGCATCACTGGGCTTCTGGCAACTGGATCGGGCGGCTCAGAAGCAGGCCCGGTATGCGCAAATCGAGTCGCGCCGTCTGGAGCCGGCCCTGGGTGGCCAGGACCTTCAACCGGGCGTACCCCCGGATCTGCTGGTGCATCGCCTGGTTCGTCTGGAAGGGCGCTGGCTCGCCCAGCACACGGTCTACCTGGACAACCGCCAGATGAACGGTGTCCCCGGTTTTTTCGTGGTCACGCCTTTGAAACTGACCGACCAGAACCTGACCATGCTGGTCCAGCGCGGCTGGGTGGCGCGGGATTTCCAGGAACGAAGCCGCCTGCCGACCATTGACACCCCGACCGGGGTCGTGCTGATCGAGGGGCGCCTGACCCCGCCCCCGGCCAAGCTATACGAGATGGGCGAGGCAGGGACAGGGCCGATCCGGCAAAATATCGACTTGGACGGCTTTGCAGCCGAGACGGGTCTGACCCTCTCCGCGCTGTCTGTCCTCCAGACGGGACCCGAAACCGGTGACGGCCTGTTGCGCGATTGGCCGCGCATCGAGGCTGGCGTGGCCAAACACCATGGATACGCCTTCCAGTGGTTCGGGCTGTGTGCCCTGGTGGCCATCCTTTTTGTCTGGTTCCAGATCATTGCTCCGCGCCGTACCCGCACTTCCCATGAGCCGAACCCCTGACGAGCCCCTCACCCTGACGGTGCACACCCTTCCCCAGCCCGGAGAGGCGGCGGCCGTCGACGCTGCGCGCACCCGCGCCGGTCGCTGGAAGATGTTGCTGCTCCTGCTGGTGTGCGCGGCGCCGGTGATCGCTTCCTATTTCACCTATTACGTGATCCGCCCCGAAGGGCGCAGCAGCTACGGGGAACTGATCGACCCCCAGCGCCCGCTGCCTGCTTTCAGTGGCACCGATGCCCTGGGCAAGGCGGTGCCCCTCGGTTCGCTGAAGAACCAGTGGTTGCTGATCAGCGTCGCCGACAGCGCGTGCGACGCGCAGTGTGAACGCCGCCTGTACCTGCAGCGGCAGATCCGCGAGATGCTCGGACGGGAAAAGGACCGCCTGGACTGGGTCTGGCTGCGCACCGGTGACGCCCCTCTGACCGAAGCACTGACACAGGCCACGGCGGCGGCTGTGGTCCTGAAGGTCGATGCCGCGGCCGTGGCGGGGTGGCTGGAGGCGGCACCCGGGCAGCGGCTGGAGGACCACTTGTACGTGGTCGACCCGCTGGGGAACTGGATGATGAGGTTCCCTGCCGATCTGGACCCGATGAAAGCCCGGCGTGATCTGGACCGCCTGTTGCGGGCGTCTTCGTTCTGGGATCGGGCCGGTCGCTGACCGCCCGCTGGTGCTGCACCTCACGACACGAGACCCATGGATACCCAGCCCCTTTACGACCTGGCCCCGCTGGCCCGCCTGATGTTGCTGGGCGTGGTGCTGGCCTTGGGCCCCATGGCCTGGGTATGGCTTCGCAGCCGCCAGGCCGAGCCGGTCCAGCGCCTGCGCCTGCTGACCCTGGTGACGCTGTTCCTGACCTTCGACCTGGTGCTGTTCGGCGCCTTCACCCGCCTGACCGACTCGGGCCTGGGTTGTCCGGACTGGCCGGGCTGTTACGGCAGCGCGAGCCCAGTGGGTGCCAAGGCCGAAATTTCGGCCGCCCAGGAGGCCATGCCGACCGGCCCGGTCACTTTTCCCAAGGCGTGGATCGAAATGATCCATCGCTACCTGGCGACCGCCGTGGGCGTGCTGATCATGGTGCTGGCCATCACCAGCACCATGGCCCGACGGCAGATCCCGGTGTCGCTGTGGTGGCCCTGGGTGACGCTGTTCTGGGTGTGCCTCCAGGGGGCCTTCGGCGCCCTGACCGTGACCATGAAGCTTTTTCCCGCCATCGTGACGCTGCACCTGTTGGGCGGCCTCGCGCTGCTGGCCTTGCTGCGGGCCCAGTCGGTGGCCTATGCCCATGCCCTGCCCGATGCGCGTGGTCCGGTCGGCGTGTCGTCCGGCCTGCGTCTGGCCATGGTGGCCGTGTTTGCCTTGTTGTGGGTCCAGGTGGCCCTGGGTGGCTGGGTGAGCACCAACTACGCTGTGCTGGCCTGTCGCGATTTCCCGACCTGCCAGGGCAGCTGGTGGCCGCACATGGACCTGCGTGAAGGCTTCTCGATCTGGCGTGAACTGGGCCAGGCGCGTTCTGGCGATTCGATACCGTTCCCGGCACTCACCGCCATCCACTATGTGCACCGCCTGGCCGCCTACGTGGTGCTGGCGGCGCTGCTCTGGCTGGCCTGGCGCCTGTGGCGGGTTGATGGACTTCGTCCCGCGGCCCGCGGCCTGGTGCTGCTGGCCGCCTGGCAGTTGCTGACCGGTCTGAGCAACGTGGTGCTCGAATGGCCCTTGCTGGCCGCGGTGTCGCATACCGGCGGTGCTGCCGCGCTGGTGGTGCTGATGACCGGCCTGCTGACCGGCAGTCGCACCGCGCAGCGCACGCCGGCTTCCCTGTCCTCCCCTATGCCGCAACCGAGCCGATGAACGCCGCCCCGTCTTCCACCACCTCACCGGGCTTGTCTTCGACCTGGCGGCAGTTCTACATCCTCACCAAGCCGCGGGTGGTGCAGCTGATCGTGTTCTGCGCCCTGATCGGCATGGTGCTGGCGGTGCCCGGCCTGCCGGACTGGGCGCAGGTTCAGCTGGCACTGCTGGCCTGTGTCGGCATCTGGCTCGTCGCCGGTGCCGCCGCCGCCTTCAACTGCATCGTCGAACAGCAGATCGATCGGCGCATGAAACGCACGGCCTGGCGCCCCACCGCCAAAGGCGAATTGACCAATGCCCAGACCCTGGCCTTTTCGGCTGTGCTCTGTGGTCTGGGTTCGGCCATCCTGTACCTGTGGGTCAATCCGCTGACCATGTGGCTGACCTTCGGCACCTTTGTCGGTTACGCGGTGATCTACACGGTGATTCTCAAGCCGCTGACGCCACAGAACATCGTCATCGGTGGGGCATCGGGTGCCATGCCGCCGGTGCTGGGCTGGGCCGCCATGACCGGCAACGTGGCACCGGAAGCGCTGATCCTGTTTCTCATCATTTTCCTGTGGACCCCGCCGCACTTCTGGGCCCTGGCCCTGTACCGGGTCGAGGACTACCGAAAGTCGGGCCTGCCCATGCTGCCGGTCACGCATGGTTCGGAGTTCACCCGTCTGCAGATCCTGCTCTACACCCTGGTGCTGTTCGCGGCCTGCCTGATGCCCTTCATGATGCGCATGAGCGGCTGGTTCTACCTGCTGGCGGCGGTGCTGCTCAACGCCGGCTTTGTGGCCTACGCCTATGTCTTGTGGCGTGACTACTCGGATGCGCTGGCCCGCAAGACCTTCCGCTTCTCGCTGATCCATCTGTCGCTGCTGTTTGCGGCACTGCTGATCGACCACTATCTGCCATGAGTCCAATGCATTCCCGGCTTCGCCGAAACCTGCTGCTGGGCGGTGGAGCCGCTGCGTTGCTGCCCATGCTGGCGGCCTGCGACAAGGCGGCCCAGGCTTTCTCCGGCATCGACATCACCGGTGCCGACTACGCCACCGACTTTGCCCTGACCGACCACAACGGACAGGCACGCACGCTGGCTGACTTTCGCGGCAAGGTGGTGGTGATCTTTTTTGGCTTCACCCAGTGCCCGGACGTCTGTCCGACCTCCATGACCGAGATGGCCGAGGCCAAGCGCCTGCTGGGGGCCGACGGGGAGCGGCTGCAGGGCCTGTTCATCAGCATCGATCCGGAGCGCGACACCCCCGAGGTCATGAAGGAATACATGGCCGCCTTCGACCCCAGCTTCCTCGCCCTGTACGCGCCCGCGGGCGATCTGCCGGCCCTGGCCAAGCGCTTTCGCATCTACTACAACAAGGTGCCAGGCGCCACCGCCACCAGCTACACCATGGACCATTCGGCCGGCAGTTATGTGTACGACCCGCAGGGCCGTGTGCGCCTGTACCACCGCTATGGCAGCGGCGCACAGGCGCTGGCCGACGACCTGCGCAAGCTGCTGGCCGGCGCCTGAGCGTCGCCTGGCGCAGCGCGAGGGTCCGTCCGGTGGGCGCGGGCTATCTGATCAGCGCGGAAAGCGCTCGCGCAGGCGCAGCTTGTAGAACTTGCCGGTCGAGGTCCGCGGCACCGCCTCGATGAACTCGTAGCGCTCGGGCAGCTGCCACTTGGCAAAACCCTTGGCCAGCAGGCAGGCATCGAGAGAGCCACGCTCGATCGGCTGGCCGCTGCGGCTGACCACGCAGGCCAGCGGGCGCTCGCTCCATTTCTCGTCCGGAATGGCAATCACAGCCGCCTCCAGCACCTCGGCATGACCCATCAGCGCATTCTCCAGGTCGACCGAACTGATCCACTCCCCCCCTGACTTGATCAGGTCCTTGGTGCGGTCGGTGATGCGCACGAAGCCGTGTGCGTCCATGCTGGCGACGTCGCCGGTGCGCAGCCAGCCATCGGAGGTGAACTTCTCCTCGCTGACCGGTACCCGGTGGTAGCTGCCGGTGATGAAGGGCCCCCGCACCTGGATTTCGCCGACGCTGTGCCCGTCCCAGGGCGCATCGGTGCCGTCGTCCTGGCGCAGGCGCACGTCGACCAGCGGGACCGGTACGCCGGCCATGGCAGCACGTCGGAAACGCTCGTCCTCGCTGATATCGCGCAGCTCGGCCTTGGGGTAGGACACGGTGGCCAGAGGCGAGGTTTCGGTCATCCCCCAACCCTGCAGCAGCCAGACCCCATGCCGGTGAAAGCTGCGGATCAGCGACTCGGGCACCGCGGCGCCACCGACCAGGCTGCGCATGCCCGGGGGCAGCGTCCAGCGGCCCGGTTGGGCCGTCAGCGCCGCCTCGTAGGCCTGGATGAGACCGAGCCAGATGGTGGGCACGCCCAGGGCCAGGGTCGGCGGGTGGTGTTGCATCAGGTCCAGCAGGTCGTCCGGATGCAGGTGCGGACCCGGGAAGACCAGCTTCGTGCCCAGCATGACACAGGCGTAGGGAATGCCCCAGCTGTTGGCATGGAACATGGGCGTGACCGGCAGCACGGTGTCGGTGCCGCGCAGACCCCAGCAGTCGCCCAGACAGCCGACCAGGGTGTGCAACACAGTGGAACGGTGGGAATAGACCACGCCCTTGGGTCTGCCCGTGGTGCCCGAGGTGTAGCACATCGACACCGGGTCGTCCTCGG
>SBFU01000167.1 GCA_006227785.1 Burkholderiales bacterium | reverse complement strand
GTGCATACTCCGCTGGCGCGCGGTGTCGGCTGCGTTCGTGGATCGCGGGCCCCGCGCGCATCAACCTGGAGTTCGCATGAAGATGACCCTGGTTCCCCTGGTGGCGATCTTGTGGCTGGTGGGTGCGCCGGCGCTGGCGCAGGATGCGAGCTGCGCGGCTGCGGCCTCTGAGCGCAAGCTGGCGGGTGCCGCCAAGACCTCTTTCCTCACGAAGTGCGAAAAGGACGCACGGGCCCGCTGCGACGTCGCCGCCACGGAGAAAAAACTCCATGGCGCGGCGCGCAACAGCCATGTCAACAAATGCGTGAGAGACGCCGTCGGCGGTTGATCCTGCAGTGCGTCATCGACCCTGGACTGTCCCCTGCGTCGGCACAGGTCCCGCATGGGGCGCGGGTGTGATGCGCCGACTCCGCGATCGGGCCTCGGATTTTGCCAGGGCCTCTTCGCAGCGCTGAATGAAGTACTGGTAGTCCGGGTGGCGGTCGTATTCACAGACCCCGATGTGAGCCGTCGGTGACGCCGGGCCCCCGGTGTCAGCTCAGCCGGCCGTCGTGAATCTGAAGACCCCGTCGGCGCCCTGTTCTCGATGCAAATGGCCCTGGTACCAGAGCCGGTGCAGGTGGGCAATGGCTTCACCCATGGCAAACGTGGTCTGGTGCAGGTCCAGCGCCCTTGGAAACAGCACGGGGATGATGTCCATGGCGGAGCAGGCCTGTTGCTGGCAGGCCTGTGTCACCTCGCGCAGCCGCTCCTGGTGGTGCTCCTGCAGCTGCCGGATCCGCTCGTGCAGCCCTTTGAACGGCTTGCCGTGGGAAGGCAGGACCAGGGTGTCTTCGGGCAGCGGCAGGAAGCGCTCCAGCGATGTCAGGAACAGGGACAGCGCATCGGCCTCCGGCTCCTGGTCGTACACGCTGACATTGGTGGAAATGCGGGGCAGCACCATGTCACCGCTGATCAACACGCCCAGCGCCTCGCAGTACAGGGCCATGTGTTCCGGCGCATGCCCGTAGCCGGCGATGCAGCGCCAGCCATGTCCGCCGATCGCCAGGTGCGTCCCGTCCAGCAGCCGGGAGAACGTGGCGGGTACGCCGGGAACGAGCCCGGGGTAATAAGCCGAGCGCGCACGGATGCGCTGCTGGCTCTCGGGGTCGTTCAGTCCATGCCGGGCAAAGTGGCGGGCGGCCGCTTCGCCGCCGAAGCCGGTGGTGCTCTGGGAGCCCAGCCGGGCCATGTGGTAGTCGGTGGCGCTGATCAGCAGCGGCGCCTGCCACCTCTCGCAAAGCCACTGGGCCAGCCCGATGTGGTCAGGGTGCATGTGGGTGACCAGCACGCGAAGCACGGGCAGCCCGTCCAGCTCTTGGGCAAAGATCTGTTCCCACTGCTCGCGGGCGCTGTCGTGGGCGATGCAGCAGTCGACAATGGTCCAGCCATCGCGGCCATCGAGCCGGTCGCGCAGCAGCCACAGGTTGATGTGGTCCAGCGCGAAGGGCAGGGCCATGCGCACCCATTTCACGCCCGGGGCGACCGTCAGGGCCTGCCCGATGCCGGGCAGCTGCTGCTCCAGCGGGTAGTGCAGGCGGCGCTCCAGCGCTTCGCGATCAGGTGTCATGCCGGTGGCCTTCCGTTAACATCGGGTCTTGACGTGAACGTAAACGTCAACGCTGGGGGCATTCTACGGAGGCCCTGCCGCCTTGCCTGTCCGCCACCCGACAAGCCTGCCCAACCACATGGCCACACAGCCCACCTACACCATCGGCGACCTGGCGCGCGAGTTCGATCTGACCACACGCGCCATCCGTTTCTACGAGGACATGGGCCTGCTGCAGCCCAGGCGCGAAGGCCCTGGGGGGCGCAACCGTGTCTACAGTGCGCGCGACCGCACCCGGCTCAAGCTCACCCTGCGCGCCAAGCGCCTCGGGCTGTCCCTGACCGAGGCCAAGGACATCATCGAGATGTACGACAGCCCGCGTGATACCGGCCCGCAGTTGCGCAAGTTCCTGGTGGTGTTGGCCGAACACCGGAGGCAGCTGGAAGAACAGATGGCCGACCTGGTGGCGAACCTGGACGAGGTCAAGGTGCACGAGAAGGAGGCCCGTGCCCTGCTGGCCCGGCTCGACAAGCACGCCCGTGAGGGCTGAGTCGAACGGCCCCTCCATGCGTCATCACCCCACGTCGAGCCTGGCCCGCCTGCAGCAGGGCCTTGTGCTGGGCGCCGTTTTTCTGGTGCTGGTCTGGGCGCTGCTGACCTGGGACAAGGGGCTGGTCTGGGTGCTGGGCGGTGCGACTCTGATCATGCTCGGGTATGCCCTGGTCCTGGCGCTGGAGTTCGTGCTGGTGGCCTGCCTGCACCGCGACGACCCGGCCCCGCGGGCCAGTGCGCCCGAGTTGTTGTCCGCCTGGTGGCAGGAGGTGAGGGAGGCCCCGCTGGTGTTCGCCTGGCGACAGCCGTTTCGCTGGCAAGGTCTGCCCGACACCGCACCGGCCGAGCACCCGGCCGATGCGCCGCCGGTCGTGCTGGTGCATGGTTTTGTGTGCAACCGGGGCTTCTGGCTGCCCTGGATGCGGCAGTTGCGCGAGCGGGGGCAGGTGTACGCCTCGGTCAACCTGGAGCCTGTGTTCGGCTCGATCGACGACTATGTGCCCCTGATCGAGGCGGCGGTGGCGCGCGCCGAAGCGGCCGGTGGCCCACCGCCGGTGCTGGTGTGTCACAGCATGGGCGGGCTGGCCGCACGTGCCTGGCTGGCCGCCAGCGCGTCCAATGGTCGGCGCGTGTCGCGGGTGATCACCATCGGCTCGCCGCACCATGGGACCTGGCTGGGGCAGTTCAGCCACATGCCCAACGGTCGACAGATGCGGATCGCCAACGCGTGGTTGTCAGATCTTCAGAAGCGCGAGCGCGCGCTGCGCCCCCTGGACACCTATTCGGCCTTTGTGTGCTGGTACTCCAGCGCCGACAACATCGTGTTTCCGGCCTCCACCGCCACGCTGGA
>SBFU01000238.1 GCA_006227785.1 Burkholderiales bacterium | reverse complement strand
TCGGCCACCGGCATGCCGTTCATGTCGAGTGCGGTGGCCCGGCGCAGGCCGGGGTTGCGCAGCGAGACTTCCAGCCGCGCCTGCACCACGCGCCAGGGCGCCTGGCCGAAGGACACCACCTTGTGGCCAGAGACCGGTGACCCGCTGTTCGTGGCGACCTGGGAGGGTTGATCCTTCCAGCCGGTCGGACGGCTGCGGGTGGCGTATTGCAGCAGCACCTGACCCGAGACGGCCAGCGGCTGGCCATCGAGCGAGACCGCCATGAGGGCGCCGAAGTCGTTGTCCGAGCGCAGGCCCAGCACGCTGAGCTGGTGCTCGCGCGCCTGGGCGAAGTGCGCGGCCACGCCCTGGGTGCGCGGGGTGTCGATGGTGGCCACACCCAGCCCATGGTCCAGCATGAGTTCGCCGGTGTTGGCGCGGACGCGTCGGGGCCCGATGAAGCGCGACAGGTCGGGCATGTGGACGCGGGCCTGGTTGGCGCCGAAATCCACCAGCACCGGCCCGACCAGGAAGGTCTCGGGCGGCAGCGGTCCTGACCGGTCGGCGGATCGCAGCTGTCGCGAGGCCTCGTCGCGGTTCGGGTCGAAGCCCGGCTGCTCGGGCAGTGACACGGCCTCGCGTCGCCACAGCGCGTCCAGCGGCCTGTCCTCCACCAGCACCGCCTCGCCGCGGCGGATGTCGCCGCGGCGGTAGGCCAGCGCCGCGGCCGGGAAGCTGCCCAGTATTTCCGGGGTGCCAAAGGTCCACTTCTGCAGCGACGGCAGGTAGCCGTTGGCCGAACGCGGCGCCACCCAGGCGTCCTGGTCGATGGCGAACCAGTGGTAACCGGCCACGCCGCTGAGTGAGGTGTAGGCCGACACCAGGAAGGGCGCCTCGGCGCCGTGGCTGTTGGGCAGCACCCAGCTGCTTTCCGTGACCATGATGGGGCGGCCCCGGGTCTGGCGCAGGTTGACAGGCAGGCGCCAGGGCGCCTTCAGGGCACTTTCGTCGGTGAAGCGGTCACCGGCAAGAATGGCCCAGCCTTCGTGCGGACCCTGGTGCAGGTCGCTGAAATAGTGGTTCACCGCATCGACCTCACCTGGCGTGTAGCTCCAGCGTTCGACGTCGGCCAGGCGCTCGGCGCTGGCGGTCTTCCAGTTGCCGGCGTTGATGAGGCTCTTCACGCCCAGTTCACGCCGCAGGAAATCGACCGTACGCCGGTTGAAATCGTGCATGGTGCGGGCCAGGAATTCGGTCTGGTCGGCCAGACGGTGCGCCTGCCCCTCGCCCTTGACGGGCTGGGTCAGCTCCCAGACCGACAGCAGCGCCAGGCGCCCCTGCAGCAGATGGTCCTTGTGGGCGGCATGGGCGCGCCAGGCCAGGTGGGCCGCCGCCAATGAACCATGTCGTTGGCGAACGAAATCGGTGAAGCGCTGTTCCAGCGCCTCGCGCTGCGCCCCCTGGATGGCATCGACGGTCCAGAACAGCAGGCTGTCCTCGTTCTGCAACTGGAACACCGCCAGGCTCGGGTCCTGCGCCAGCGGCAGGCCGGTGTGGGGGTTTTTCTCCGTCAGCAGCTGGCGCAGCCAGTCGCGGTAGGCGGTCTCCAGCTGTTCATCGAAGAACAGCAGACCCAGTGCCGACTGCTCATGCCCACCCCGCAAGCCCCAGCGTTGCGCGAACTTCATGGGCACCGCCCAGTAGGGCGAGAGCGTGGTGTAGATGCCCTCGCGGCGCATGGCGGCCACCGTGCGCCAGATGGCCTCGCGCTCGGCGGCGTTGATGTCGCTCAGGTCGGCGTCCGGCTGGGTGCCCAGGTCGGGGCTGATCTGGCGGTGCAGGCGCACCATGTTGACGCCGCGTTTGGCCAGGAAACGCGCGTGGTGGGCCAGGTCTTCGCCGCCCGGGCCCCACAGGGGGCGAACGGCCGACGGCTGGCGGCGCGCCAGGTCGGTGTTGACGGCCCAGAAGCGGATGGGCTGCCCGTCACCGCGCACAAAACCGCCCTGGCCATCGGTGCGCACAAAGCCCGACTGGCCCGCCACGGCTTCGTTGAGGTGGCGCAGGTCGAGCAGGGACGCCGCCTCGAAACGGTCACGCGCGGGCTCGAAAGCCCAGGTGTCCGCCTCGCTGGCGTGCAGTGCGCCAGCTGCCACCAGGGTACAGCACAGCAGAAGACGTCGACAAAGGATGGCGAACATGGGGCAGCCCGGTATGGCCGACCAGTATCGCACCCGTGCGCCCTCGACGGGCGCCGTCCTTCACCTAAACGTCCACGGCCCGCGCCAGCGCCTGGTCGATGTCCCAGAGGATGTCGTCGATGTGCTCCAGGCCGACCGAGATGCGCACCATGTCCGGCGGCACACCGGCCGCCAGTTGCTGCGCCTCGTCGAGCTGGCGGTGCGTGGTGCTGGCGGGGTGGCTGATGAGGGTGCGCGTGTCGCCGATGTTGACCAGGTGGCTCATGAACTGCGCGCTCTCGATGAATTTCACACCCGCTGCCATGCCGCCCTTCACCCCAAACGCCAGCAGGCCCGAGGCCCCGCGCATCTGCTTCTTCATGAGCTCGTGCTGCGGGTGGCTGGGCAGGCCAGGGTAGCTGACCCAGCCCACGCGCGGGTCGTCCTGCAGGTACTGCGCCACAGCCAGCGCGTTGGCGCAGTGGCGCTCCATGCGCAGGGGCAGGGTCTCGACACCCTGCAGGATCTGCCAGGCGCTGGTGGGCGCGAGCGAGGCACCGAACACGCGCAGGCCTTCCATGCGGCAGCGCATGGTGAAGGCGAAGTTGCCGAAGGTCTCGTAGAACTTGACGCCGTGGTAACCGGGCGAAGGTTCGGTCATGCCGGGAAACTTGCCGTTGTCCCAGGGAAACTTTCCGGACTCGACGATGACGCCGCCCATGGTGGTGCCGTGCCCGCCCATGAACTTGGTCGCGGAGTGCACGACGATGTCGGCGCCGAAGTCGATGGGACGGCACAGGTAGGGCGAGGCGAAGGTGTTGTCGATCACCAG
>SBFU01000286.1 GCA_006227785.1 Burkholderiales bacterium | reverse complement strand
CCACGATGTACAGCCTGCTGTCGAGAGAGCGTGCAAGCATCGCCCGGCCCCAACCGGCCCATGAGGCCGACACCCCAGGTCATTCGCCCCATCCGAGTTGAGGCCGGTGCCTGGCAAAGGGCTGATGCGCCCGCTGGTCAACCCTTGCCTTGTCAAGCAGGGTTGATGGGGCTACCCACCCCTGTACATGTGCGGCTGAAGCGCTAGCATCGGGGCATGTCCACCCTGTTTGATGCTTGGCAGTTCGCCCAGCGCTCGGCGGACGTCGCCATGGCTGTGCACGGCAGCCGGGCGGGCATCGCCGGGCTGCAGCAATCGCGTCTGTCGCAGGTGCTGCAGGCGGCGGCACGAGGCTCGCCTTTGTACAGAGACCGACTGCGACGACTGCCGAAAGGCTTGGATCCGATGCAGAGTCTGGCGCAGCTGTGCCCCGTGACCCGGCATGAACTCATGGAGCGCTTCTCGGATTGGGTCACGGATCCGCGGCTGGAGCTGGCGGCCCTGCGCCAACACGTTGCCAACCCCGCGAACATTGGCGATCCTTTTCTTGGGCGCTATCTGGTCTGGGAGAGCTCGGGAACCAGCGGCATGCCCGGCATCTTCGTGCAGGATGCGCAATGCATGGCGGTCTACGATGCGCTTGAGGCACAGCGCCGCAGCCTGGCGCAGCCTTTGCGCAGGTGGTTTGATCCTTGGTGTCTGGGTGAGCGCATTGCGTTTGTCGGCGCTACCGGGGGGCATTTCGCCAGTTACGTGAGCGTGGAGCGTCTGCGCCGCCTTCAGCCCTGGCTGGCACAGTCCGTTCGCAGCTTTTCCATCTTGCAGCCTCTGGACGAACTGGTGGCCGAGCTCAACGAGTTTGCGCCCACGGTTCTGGCCTCGTATCCGACGGCAGCGGCACTGCTGGGACGGGAAAGCGCAGAAGGTCGTCTCAGGCTGGTCCTTCGAGAGCTGTGGACCGGCGGTGAAACCTTGTCGCCAGCTGTGCGTCATCGACTTGAGGCAAGCTTTTCAGGTGTCAAAGTCCGCAACAGCTATGGCGCTTCCGAATTCCTGGCCATGGCATGGGAGTGTGACCACGGGCAGCTGCACCTCAACAGCGACTGGGTCATCCTGGAACCGGTGGACGAACACCAGCGCCCGGTACCCGTGGGACACGCGTCGGCGGCGGTTCTGCTGACCCACCTGGCGAACACGGTGCAGCCACTCATACGCTATGACCTCGGCGACCACCTGCGCTTTCTTCCAGAGCCTTGCCACTGTGGATCGCCGCTGCCGGTCATCGAGGTTCAGGGCCGTCGCGATGACACGCTGCATGTGGACGGGCGACACGGCCATTCGGTGGCCCTGCTGCCCCTGGCCCTGTCCACGGTACTTGAAGAGCAGGCCGGGCTTTTTGACTTTCAGATCTGCCAGAAAGACGGTCGAACCCTGCAACTGCGATTGCCTCAGTCAGGCACCGAGGGTCGCACGGCATTGGCATTGGCGCGCAAAGTGTTGCAAGGCTATGCGCGATCCCAGGGCAGCGTGCCCATTCGGGTCGAGGGAGTCCTGGGTTGTCAGGTGCCCCGGGGGCGCAGCGGCAAGTCCTGCCGCATCCTGCCCAAGGGGCCCAAACAGGTGTCCGCCACTGCCCTCAGATGACGCCGTCAAACATCATCACATCAACCTCGTCCCCTGCCGCCACATGGCCCTGGTGGTGGTGCAGGACGATCAGTCCGTTGGCCTCCACCATGGAGCGCAGCACCCCCGAGCCCTGATTGCCGGTGATCCTGACTTTCAGGCTGCCGTCGGGTTCGGTTGTGACGATGCCCCGCTGGTATTCGGTGCGGCCCGGTTTTTTGCGCAAAGCCTCACCGCAGCGGGCCTTGAGCAGGATCGGAGGGGTTGCCCGGGATCCCATCATGCGCTGCAGGGCAGGGCGCACGAAGGCCAGAAACGTCACCATCACCGCGACCGGGTTGCCTGGCAAGCCGAACAGGATGGAGGGATGGCCTGTCTGGTCTAGGCGACCTACGGCCATGGGACGTCCCGGGCGCATGGCGATGCGCCAGAAGGCCACGTCGCCCAGCTGCTTCATCATGGCCTTGGTGTGGTCGGCTTCGCCCATGCTGACGCCGCCACTGGTGATGATCGCATCGGCCCGTTCAGCCGCTTGCCGAAAGGCGGCTTCAAGCGCCACGGGTTCATCCCGGATGACACCCATGTCGAGCACCTCTATGCCCATGCGGTGCAACAGCCCAAATACCGTGTACCGGTTGCTGTCGTAGACCGCTCCTTCCCGCGGTGGCTCACCGAGGCTCAGGATTTCGTCACCGGTCGAAAAATAGGCCACCTTCAGGCGGCGGAACACCTTCAGTTCCGGCAGGCCCAGGCTGGCGATCAGGCCCATGGCAGCAGGCCCCAGCAGGTCGCCTTTCTTCAGGGCTGCACGTCCTTCCATCAGATCCTCGCCGAGCAGGCGCCGGTTGTCTCCTGGCTGCACCACATTGGCCGGTATCTCGATGTCCTCATCTTCAATGCGAACAAACTCCAGTGGTACCACCGTGTCCATTCCGGCGGGCATGATGGCCCCGGTCATGATCTTGATGCACTCACCCGCTCGCACGGCGCCTTGCCATGCCTTCCCGGCATAGGCCGTGCCGGCCACGCGCAACCGCAGAGGCTGGTCGCGCACAAGCTGCCGGCCCTCAAAGGCAAAGCCATCCATGGCCGAATTGTCGTGCGGTGGCACGCTGATGGGCGAGATGACATCCTCTGCCAGGACACGCCCGAGCGCGTTGAAGACGGAAACGGTCTCCACGTCAGCCACCGGGTCGACCAGCCGGTCCAGGAACTCGTTCACCTGCGCCGCACTCAAGGATTTGGGGTCGTACCCCTGCAGTTCAGCGGCGATCTGCTCAATCGTCTTCATGGGGTTCCGTGCCGTTTCAGCGGTGTTCCAGCGCGTGCAGCTCGGCCAGTGTGTTGGCGTTGTAGAAGGCCCTTGGCGAATCACCGGGCTGATCGAACGGCACGATGACCGTGCGATGTTGGGCTGTCCAGCGGTCGATCTTGCGTCCGCCTGCCTGGGTGAACGCCACCAGGCTTTCCAGCAGCTGAACCCTCATCAGGCAGAACACCGGCTGTGGCCGAATCTGGTCGTCATCTTCACGGGCCGCCGCCATGGCGATTTCGGTCGCGGGGTCGTCAAAGGCAGCCGCCAGGCGCAGGGCCAGATCCAGCGGGAACAAAGGGGTGTCACACGGAACCGTCAACAGGTAGGGCGTTTCGCACCGCTCCAGCCCGGTCAGAAAACCGGCCAGGGGTCCGGCGTAATCGTCCAGCGTGTCGGGCCATACGGGGACGCCAAAGGCCTCGTAGGCCGCCAGATTGCGGTTGGCATTGACCATCAGGTCGCCAATCAAACCACCATCCTGCATCTGCAGCCGCAGGATGGTATGGAGACCCAACGGTGTGCCGTTGAAGTTTTGCAGACCTTTGTCCACGCCGCCCATGCGCGAGCCGCGACCGCCGGCCAGCACCATCGCGGTGATTTCGTTCACTTGAATGGCCAAGGCCTTACCCTCCGATGTAGCTCATTTCCACCCGCCGTACACCCTGACCATCGTCTGGCGGGAGACTGGCCCTGAGTTCCGAATACCGGTCCTCCCGGCCCTGCCAGATGGCGCCGATCGCGCTGGCGATGTCCTGGTCGGTGGCTCCCGACCGCAACAGTGTTCGCAGGTCATGCCCCTGGCTGGCGAACAGGCAAAGGTAGAGCTTTCCTTCGGTGGAGAGTCTGGCCCGGTTGCAGTCCCGGCAGAACGCCTGGGTGACACTGCTGATCACACCGATTTCACCTGTGCCGTCCGCATAGCCCCAGCGTTCGGCGGTCTCACCAGGGGCGGCCGGGTCCAGTTGCACCAGGGGCAACTCGCGGTGGATCATCGCGACCACCTCGGCGCTGGGCATCACTTCGTCCATGCGCCAGCCGTTCGTGGCACCCACATCCATGTACTCGATGAAACGCAGCACGATGCCGCTGCCTTTGAAGTGGCGCGCCATGCGAACGATCTCGTGCTCGTTGGTGCCGCGTTTGACCACCATGTTGACCTTGATTGGGCCCAGGCCGGCCTCACGCGCCGCCTCAATGCCTTCGAGCACATCGGCGACCGGAAAATCGACGTCATTCATGCGTCGGAACACCGCGTCGTCCAGACCATCCAGGCTCACGGTCACCCGGTGCAGACCTGCGGCCTTGAGGGCACGTGCCTTGCGTGTCAGCAGAGACCCATTGGTGGTGAGTGTCAGGTCCAGTGGCAAGCCGTCGACGGTGCGCAGACCGGCCAACTGCTCGATCAGGATTTCGATGTTCTTGCGCAGCAGTGGCTCACCACCCGTCAGGCGCAGCTTGCGCACGCCATGGGCCGCAAACAGCCGGGCCAGGCGGGTGATTTCCTCGAAGGTCAACAGCGCGCTGTGCGGGAGATACGGATAGTCCTTGTCGAAGACATCCTTGGGCATGCAATAGCTGCAGCGGAAATTGCAGCGGTCGGTGACGCTGATGCGGAGGTCGCGCAACGGACGTCCGAGGGCATCGCCCAGAAGGCCGGTGGTCGGGATGGGCTTTGCCGGGACGTGTGCAGGCAGCGAAGCGACGCGCTGGTCGACCAGGGGTATGACGCGTTCGGACATGTCCGCATTATGGTCGAGAGCGCGTGCCCGGATGCCGATCAGGCCCACTGGATCTGCGGGTTCGACAGCGGCGATGCCGCATGGCTCAGCCCGAGCCGACGCGGGCGTAAAGGCCTGTGTTCTCCTGCAGCCAACGAGAGGCCAGTGCGCTTTCCTGCTGCGACGGATGGAAGTCCCGACGGAAATAGGCCTTCCAGGGTTTCCAGCTGCAGCGCAAGAGCCCATCGGGGCCGAGCAGGTGGCGCCACGCGCTGCCCCAAGTGGACCATTTCCAGAGCGTGCCGTCGCGACGAAGGTTGTCGATGGTCTGCCGCAGGGTGTCCGTCAGGAAGATCAAGGTGACACGACGCATCCACCGCACGCGCCAGGCGTGACTTCCGCCCAGGGCCTGGTAGAGGTCAAAGGCGGTGCATTTGTGTTCAGCCTCTTCGGCACTGTGCCAAAGCCAGAGCGACTTCAGCCTTGGCTCGGCTCCGTCCAGAACCTGGGCATGCGACAGCAGCCATTCGGCAAACAGGGCAGTGAAGTGTTCGTTGGCCGCTGTCACCCCGAGTCCATGCCTCGGATCGGATCCCGCCAACAGCTCAAGGCGAGCCCTCGCACGCGGTTCCCACGCATTCACGAGCCCATGTTTTTCAATCTGGGCATTGAACAGTGCATGGATGCGGCGATGGGTGGCCTCTTGTCCGATGAAGCCTTGCACCTCGCGGCTGAATGCGACCCGCTGCTCTTCAGGCAGAGTTTTCAGGCCATTGCGAACCGAGTCGATGAAGAACTGCTCGCCCAGCGGAAAACTCATCGAGAGGGCGTTGAACCACGCCGTGAGAAAGGCATCCCCGCCACACCAGTGCTTGTGAACGGGTTGTTCGAGGTCGATGAGAAGGCGGCGGACAACCAGTTCGGTCATGGACATGCATCCGGCATCATGGGTTGGTACATAAACGTACCAACCCATGATGCGCCACGGCAGGTCGGGTGTCAAGAGTGGCCTTTGCAGGGCCTAAGATCGCTGCATGGAAACTGCAACCCACGCTTCACCCATCTCGGACACGCCCACGCACCGCAGCCGCCTCCTGTCGGCCCTGGCACAGGCGCTGGCCGAGCAGGGCTATGCCACCGTCACCATTGCAGACATCGTGCGGCTGGCGGGTGTCTCTCGCCGAACGTTTTATGAACACTTCGAGGGCAAGCAGGCCTGTTTCGAGGCTCTTTATCGGGCTGCCAGCGCTTCGGCCTTGAGAACGCTGCGGGATGCCATTGACCCGGCACAGCCCTGGCGTACGCAGCTGCAAAAGGCCCTGGCCAGCTACCTGGGTCATCTGGCCGCGGGTCCGGACTTGCTGCGAAGCCTCTTCGTCGACATTCATCACCTGGGCGATGACGGCGCGGCGCTGCGGCGCGAGACCATGACCGGCCTGGCCAGCTTTCTGCTTGAAACCATCAACCGTTCAGAAGAACCTTCGGGACCGGCGCTCAGGCCGCTGACCCCTGAACTGGCCATGGCCGCAGTCGGCGCCATCAATGAGCTGGTGTTGACGGCCATTGAGCGCGATGAAGCGGCCGGGCTCGCCTCTCTGACACCGGTGGCTGTGGACATCGTGCGCGCCTTGGCCAAGGGCGATCGCGACCCCCACGGCGCATGAAGAAAAGGGCCCGCAGTTGCGGGCCCCTTGATGCCATTGCCTTCGAAGAACTTCAGGCCATCGGCAGCAGTGGCACGATCAGCAGGGCCACGATGTTGATGATCTTGATCAGCGGGTTGACCGCCGGGCCGGCCGTGTCCTTGTAGGGGTCCCCCACGGTGTCACCGGTGACGGCGGCCTTGTGGGCGTCGCTGCCTTTGCCCCCATGGTGGCCATCTTCGATGTACTTCTTGGCGTTGTCCCAGGCTCCGCCGCCAGTACACATCGAAATGGCGACAAACAGACCGGTCACGATGGTTCCCATCAGCAGGCCACCCAGCGCCTTCGGGCCCAGGAACACACCGACCAGGATCGGCACCACCACCGGCAGCAGGCTGGGAATCATCATTTCCTTGATGGCGGCCGAGGTCAGCATGTCGACGGCTTTGCCGTATTCGGGCTTGGCCGTCCCTTCCATGATGCCCTTGATGTCACGGAATTGGCGGCGCACTTCTTCCACCACCGAGCCCGCTGCCCGTCCGACCGCCTCCATCGCCATGGCACCGAACAGGTACGGGATCAGGCCACCGATGAACAGACCGATGATGACCATCGGGTCGCTGAGATCGAAACTGACCTGATGACCCGTCACCTCCAGCTTGTGCGTGTAGTCGGCAAACAGAACCAGCGCCGCCAGGCCAGCCGAGCCAATGGCGTAACCCTTGGTCACCGCCTTGGTGGTGTTGCCCACCGCGTCCAGCGGGTCGGTCACGTCGCGCACGCTGCTGGGCAGTTCGGCCATTTCGGCAATGCCGCCGGCGTTGTCGGTGATGGGGCCATATGCGTCCAGCGCCACCACGATGCCCGCCATGGACAGCATGGCCGTCGCAGCCACCGCCACGCCGTAGAGGCCAGCCAGCGAGTAGGAAGCCACGATGGCGGCACAGACAAACAGCACCGGCCAGGCGGTCGACTTCATGCTCACGCCAATGCCCGCAATGATGTTCGTGGCGTGGCCCGTGGTCGAGGCCTGGGCCACGTGCTTGACCGGCTTGTAGTCGGTGCCGGTGTAGTACTCGGTGATCCACACCATGGCAGCGGTCAACGCCAGACCCACGAGGCCGGCTGCCCACAGGCGCATCTGCGATCCGGTGGCGGTGATCGAGTTATCGGGCATCAGCCAGACGGTGACGCCATAAAACGCGATGGCCGAGAGCACACCGGCCACGATCAGCCCCTTGTACAGGGCGGGCATCACATTCTTCATGCCTGGGCTGGCCTTGACGAAGAAGCACCCGATGATCGAAGCGATGATGGACACGCCGCCCAGCACCAGAGGGTAGAGAACGGCCTGCATCGGTGCAGCCGCCACCAGCAGGGCTCCCAGCACCATGGTGGCGATCAGGGTCACTGCATAGGTCTCGAACAGGTCGGCAGCCATGCCGGCGCAGTCGCCCACGTTGTCGCCCACGTTGTCGGCAATCACGGCCGGGTTGCGCGGGTCGTCCTCCGGAATACCGGCTTCGACCTTGCCGACCAGATCAGCGCCGACGTCAGCGCCCTTGGTGAAGATGCCGCCGCCCAATCGCGCAAAAATGGAGATCAGCGAAGAACCGAAGGCAAAGCCGATCAGCGGATTGAGCAGCTTGGCCAGGTTCTTGTCGGGGGTCAGGTTGCCGTTGCCCACCAGGAACCAGAAAAACCCGGCCACCCCCAGCAGGCCCAGACCCACGACCAGCATGCCCGTGATGGCGCCACCCCTGAAAGCCACCTGCAGGGCCGGACCGATCCCCTGCGTCGCTGCCTGGGCCGTTCGCACATTGGCACGCACCGAGATGTTCATGCCGATGAATCCACAGGCGCCCGAAAGCACCGCGCCCAGCACAAAACCGATGGCCGTGGGTGTATCGAGAAAAACCCCGATGAGAATGGTCAGCACCACGCCCACGATGGCAATGGTGCGGTATTGACGCGCCAGGTAGGCCGCGGCACCCGCCTGAATGGCCCCGGCGATCTCCTGCATGCGGGCGTTGCCCGTGTCTTGTCCCAGAATCCAACTGCGTGACCAGAAACCGTAGACCACGGCCACCAGACCACAAACCAGCGCAAAAACCAGCGCAGATTGTCCAACCATGTGCTTCTCCTGCTCGTTGCATCTTCGACTTGGAGGGGGCAACGCT
>SBFU01000269.1 GCA_006227785.1 Burkholderiales bacterium | reverse complement strand
GGCAGGCCAGTGCTCATTCCTTCGGGACCGCAAGACCGCTTCCAGCTCAGCGCGGCACACGTGGAGCAGGCCTGGGGACCCGCCACGCGGGGCGTTTTGCTGGCCTCGCCGTCCAACCCGACAGGCACCAGCATTGCACGTGCCGAACTGGAGCGCATCGCCCGCCTGGTGCGCGAGCGCGGCGGGGTCACGCTGGTGGATGAGATCTACCTGGGCCTGAGCTATGAGGATGCGTTCGGACACAGCGCACTGGGCCTGCCCGACGGCCTGGGTGACGACGTCATCAGCATCAACAGTTTCAGCAAATACTTCAACATGACCGGCTGGCGCCTGGGCTGGCTGGTGCTGCCGCCTGCGCTCGTGCCGGCGGTGGAGCGGCTGGCGCAAAACCTGTTCATCTGCGCCAGCACGATCGCACAGCATGCTGCCCTGGCCTGCTTCCACCCCGACAGCCTGGCGGTGTACGAATCGCGGCGGGCCGAATTCAAGGCCCGGCGCGACTGGTTCATTCCGCAGCTGGAGCGCCTGGGCCTGGATGTGCCGGTGCGGCCCGACGGCGCCTTTTATGCCTGGGTGGATGTGCGCCCATGGTGCGAGCGCTGGAACCTGCCGCTGCAGTCCGCCAACCCCGAGGCGGGCGGCAGCTGGGCGATGGCGCTGGCGCTGATGCAACGCTGCCAGATTGCTACCACGCCGGGCCGCGACTTCGGCGTCGCCGAACCCTGGCGCTACCTGCGCCTGTCCACCGCCAACTCGATGGCACAGTTGCAGGAAGCCATCGCACGGCTGGAGGCCGCCGCTTGACCGACGTCAGCCGCACCACGCCATTTCGCTGGCCTGTCAGGGTGTACTGGGAAGACACCGATGCCGGGGGCATCGTCTTCTATGCCAACTACCTGAAGTTTTTCGAACGGGCACGCACCGAGTGGCTGCGTCACCTTGGCGTGGGCCAGCAGCGCCTGCGGGATGAAGTCGGGGGCATGTTCGTGGTCACCGACACCGCCCTGCGCTACCACCGCCCGGCCCGGCTGGATGATTTGCTTGTCGTTACAGCCGCCATCACGGAAAGCGGCCGCGCGTCGATCACAATTGCCCAGACGGCATCGCTGCAGGGACCGGCTGGCCAACCCGACACCTTGCTGTGCGAAGGCAGCATCCGGATCGGCTGGGTCAGCGCCACCGAACTGCGACCGCAACGCCTGCCGCCAGCCATCCGGCAGGCCCTGGGCCTGACCTGACACCGATCTGAACCAATTTCTGTCCAACGCCTCACAGACGCCATGCCGCAAGACTTTTCGATTGTCCAACTGATGCTGGAGGCCAGCTGGGTGGTGCAGGCCGTGGTGGTCATGCTGATTGGCATGTCGGTCATCAGCTGGGCCGCCATTTTCCGCAAGGTGTTTGCCATCAAGCGGGTTCGGGCCCACAACGATGACTTTGAGCGCGAGTTCTGGTCCGGCACCAACCTCAGTGAGCTCTACAGCGCGGCGGCCCAGAGCGCCCGCCACGGCGGTCCGATGGAACGCATCTTCGCCAGCGGCATGCGCGAGTACCAGAAGCTGCGCGAGCGCCGCATTGCCGAACCCGGGACACTGCTCGACGGCGCCCGCCGGGCCATGCGCGCCAGCTTCCAACGCGAGGTGGACGTGCTGGAGACCAACCTGTCCTTTCTGGGCACCGTCGGCTCGGTGGCCCCCTATGTCGGCCTGTTCGGCACGGTCTGGGGCATCATGCACGCCTTCACCGGCCTGGCAGCCATGGACCAGGTGACCCTGGCCACCGTGGCGCCAGGCATTGCCGAAGCGCTGGTGGCCACGGCCATCGGCCTGTTCGCCGCCATCCCGGCGGTGGTGGCGTACAACCGGTTCACCCACGACATCGACCGCCTGGCCATCCACATGGAGACCTTCATGGAAGAGTTCTCCAACATCCTGCAGCGAAACCTGGGCGCGCCGCCGGCGCCGGCCCACTGAGGCGGGAGGACACTGCATGGCCAGCTCAAGGGGACGGTTACGGCGGACCAAGAACGAGATCAACATGGTCCCGTTCATTGACGTCATGCTGGTGCTGCTGATCATCTTCATGGTGACGGCGCCCCTGATCTCCCCCAGCCAGATCGAATTGCCCACCGTTGGCCAGGCCAGCGCTGCGCCCAAAGGCTATGTACAGGTGGTTATCGACAAAGATGACCAGATCCAGGTCCGCCAGGGCAATGCCAGCCGCGACGGTCGCGCCGCCACGCTGCGCGACCTGGGCGAGCAGGTGCGTTCGGTGCAGAGTGTGGTCAGCCCGACCGAGACGTCACAAGTGCCGGTGGTCATCACCGCCGACAAATCCATCCGCTACGAAACGGTGATCAAGGTGATGGACACCCTGCGCCGCACCGGTATCGAACGCGTCGGGCTGTCGGTGCAGACGGGAGGCTGAGGTGAAGCTGAGCCGGATGATGCACGGCGGCACCGAGCCGGTCGACTTCAAGCCGCCGCCACCAGGCCGCTGGTCCATGCCCATGACCTTGGCGGTGCTGGTGCATGGCGCGCTGATTGTCGCCCTGGCCTGGGGCGTGAACTGGAACAAGGAAACCGCACCGGTGGCCTTCGACGCCGAGCTGTGGTCGGCGCTGCCCCGTGAGGCCGCGCCGCGCGCGGTTGAGCCGCCACCTCCACCCCCTCCCCCACCGGCCCCCGCACCGGCACCGGAGCCTGCGCCGCCGCCTCCGGCACCGACACCCACGGTTCGGGAGCCGGACATTGCCACGCAACAGGCGAAGAAAAAAGCCGAGGAAGACAAGCGCGCCCGGGAAGAGGCGGCGCGCAAGGCCCGGGAGGCCGAGCAGAAGCGCAAGGCGGAGGCCGAGCGCAAGAAAGCCGAAGCGGCCAAGGCGGCGGCCGACAAGCGCCGCCGCGAGGCGCAGGCCAAGGCAGAGCGCGAGCGGCGTGAGGCCGAGGCAGCCCGTCAGGCACGCGATGAACAAATGCGTCGCATCATGGG
>SBFU01000030.1 GCA_006227785.1 Burkholderiales bacterium | reverse complement strand
TCCCGAAGCTGCGCGAACTGTCCGTCGGTCACGGCGTTGGGCTGCGACGCGGCAGCCAGCGCAAAGTCCAGTGCCAGCCGTTCGCGCTCGCTGTAGTGCGGGCTGCTGGCGTAGGTCCAGACGTCGGCCAGCTTGGCCTCGCTGATACCGAAGTTCTTCGCCCCCAGCAGCGTGTGGGCCTGGCAGTACAGGCAGCCCGAGACCTTGCTGACCACATGACCGATCAGGCGGCGAAACCCGAGGTCGACCTCGCCTTGCGGATCCATCACCGCCGCATTGAGCACCGCCAGCGCCTGTGCCAGCTTCGGTTTGCGCTGCATGGTCAGCACGCTGTTGGGCGTGAAGCCCAGGGTACCCTGGAAAAAGTCGAAATGCTGCTTCAGCTCGGGCGTGGTCTCGGGTGGCAGGGGCTGCAGGCGGGCCATGAAAGTCTCCGGTCATCGGGCGGGCAAGATGACCGCACTGTACGCGCAGAGCGGGACACCATCAGAGCCATTTGCGCCGGTAAGCGCCGTCCGCATCGTGGTCCTGCGTCTGCTTGTCCAGGTTGAAGCGCCGGCCACCGCGCGGGTCGGTGCCCACGCCGGCGATGTAGGCCCAGTTGCCCTGGTTGCTGTACACGTCGAAATCGATCAGGCAGTGTTCGAACCAGGCAGCGCCGGCCCGCCAGTCGCCGCCGAGGTCATGGATCAACGCGCTGGCGACGATCTGCCGAAGGCGGTTGGACAGGTAGCCGGTGTGGTCCAGTTCGCGCATGGCGGCATCGACCAGCGGCAGGCCGGTACGCCCCTGGCGCCAGCGGGCCTCGGCAGCGGGGTTGCCCCCGCGCGTTGCGGATGACCGGTCACGGGCCAGGCCCCGCGCCGCGAACAGGCGCACGCCGTGCTGTCGCATCACGAAGCGGAAGTGGTCGCGCCAGAGCAGCTCGAACCACAGCCAGTAACTGCCTTCGTTCGAACCATGCTCGGCTTCGAAAACCCTCAGTTGCGCCATCGCCTGGCGAGCCGACAGCGCGCCCACCGAGAACCAGGGCGACCAGTGGCTGGCGAAATCGCGGCCGCTCAGGGCGTTGCGGGTGGCCTTGTAGGTGTGGGGGCTGCCGGCCGCGAGGTAGCGGTCCAGGTGATCCAGGGCAGCCGCCTCATGACCCTGCCAGGCGGCGCTGCCATAGGGAAAGGACGAGCGCTCATCGGTGGCGCCTTCCGGCAACGGCGGTGACGCCTGTGGATCGGGACGCTCCAGCCGATCGGGCCACGGTGGCAACTGCGTGATGGCGGGCAGAGGTTCAGGGGCTTGCAGACCGGCGCGCTCCACCCCCTGGCGGAAGGCGGTGAAGACATCCGGCACCCGATCGCCGGACCAGGGAAGGTCTTCGGGTGCGAGCAGGCTGGACTGCCAGACGGTCTCCACGCGCAAGCCTCCCGTCCGCAAGGCCTGCACCTCGGCCAGCTCCTCCGGCGCTTCGATGGCCTCGGCCACCACCTCGCGGGCGCCCGCCAGACGGGCCAGTTCGATGAAGGCGCCGGGGTCCGTGTCATCCAGCACCCACAGGTCGCTGCCCAGCCGCTGCAACTGCTGCGCCAGACCCTCCAGCGCCTGCAGGCGAAACGACCGCCGGTGCATGCCCACACGGTCGAAACCCCAGCGGGTGGGCGCGGGGACCGAGGGACTGTGCCAGGCCACCGGCAGCAGCGACAGCCCCTCACGGCGGCAGTGGGCCACGGACCGCAGCAGCGCCGCGTTGTCGTGCAAGCGCAGGTCGTTGCGGAACCAGTGGATCAGAACACCGGCCATCAGAACAGAGACTGCTGCGTCCGCTCGGCAGCACTGCGCCGGCGCGCGGGCTGTTCGCGCCGGCCGGCGCGGGAAGCATGCCGTCGCACCACCTCGGCCTCTGCGGCCTGCACCTCGGGGCGCGCACGCAGCGCGTGCATGCGGGCCTTGGCCTGGCGCAACGCCACATCGAGATCGACGACCGGCATGGGGATGTCGACGCCCACACGAACGCCACAACGTGCCTGGGTCTCGGCCGGCATGCGCCAGGGCTCGAACAGCCAGGCATCGGGCACGCGCCGCATGGCCGGCAGCCAGCGGCGAACGAAGCGACCGTGGGGGTCGTGATCGCGAGCCTGCTTGAGCGGGTTGTAGACCCGGGTGGTGTTGATGCCGGTGGTGCCGCTCTGCATCTGCAGCTGGCTCCAGTGGATACCGGGTTCATAGTCGACAAACTGGCGCGCCAGCCAAAGACCGACCTCTCTCCAGTGCAGCCACAATGGGTAGGCGGCCACCGACACCAGCATGGCGCGCATGCGGAAATTCAGCCAGCCGGTCTCGCGCAGCATGGCCACGCAGGCATCGACCAGCGGCCAGCCGGTGCGACCCTGCACCAGGGCCCCGAAACGCTCGGCCGACCACTCGCCCTCGCGCAGGCCGTCGTAACCTCGGTGCAGGTTGCGCCACTCCAGTTCGGGCTCCGACTCCAGCTTCTGGATGAAGTGGCAATGCCAGGCCAGGCGGCTCTGGAATCCCTGCAATCCCAGGCGCTGTGTCCGCGCATCGGGCGCCAGCTGTGCCAGCCATGCCTGGGTGGCCTGCTCGACCTCACGCAGCCCGAGACAACCGTGGGCCAGGTAGGGGGAAAGCCGCGAGCAGGCGGCGGCAGCCGACAGGGGAGAAGAGATACCTCCACGGTAGCGCTGGCTGCGTTCGCCCAGAAAGCCATCCAGCTCCGACAGGCCTTCTCGCCGCCCGCCACGCTGCCTCCGCGCTGCGTCGGCGTCGGTCAGGCCCAGATCACCCGCCTGCGGAAGAACAGACACACCCTCTGCTGGCCAGGCCGGCTCGATGCGGGCAGGTGCGCCCACCACCGGGGCTGCCATGAAGGCGTCGCGCTGACGCTGCCAGCCATCCCGCTCGCGCAACCCCCGGACCACGCCGAACTGAGACCATTCGTGCAGGCGCACACCATGGGCACGGCACCAGGCCGCCACCGCC
>SBFU01000263.1 GCA_006227785.1 Burkholderiales bacterium | reverse complement strand
CGAGGGCTATGACATGGGCATCCGCATCGGCGGGGCCATCGACCCGAACTTTGTGGCCATCAAGCTGGCCACCAACCAGCGGGTGGTCTGTGGAACACCGGCCTACTTCCGCAAACACGGCAAACCGCAGACACTGGACGACCTGGCCCGGCACAACTGCCTGGCCTTCAACCTGCAGGGCGGCCAGCAGCGCGGCTGGTACTTCCAGCAGGACGGCAAGACGGTCACCGTGCGGGCCGAGGGCCACCTGGACTGCAACGACGGCGAGCTGTTGCACCGCTGGGTCAGCGAGGGCCTGGGGCTGGGCTGGCGCAGTACCTGGGAGATACAGGCGCAGCTTCGGCGTGGCGAGCTGGTGACCGTGCTGGACGATTACGCCCTGCCCGCCTACGACATCCTGGCCGTGTACCCTCAGCAGCGCCACCTGCCGGCCAAGGTGCGGTTTTTCATCGAGCACCTGAAGAGAATCTACTCAAGGCCCGGCTACTGGTTGAAGTGACATGAAAACACTGCTGATTCACAACGCCACCTGCATCGCCACCTTCGACCATGTCGAACCGGCCAAAGGGCGCGAGATCAAGGACGCCTCGCTGTTCGTGCGTGGTCACCGCATCGAATGGATGGGGCCTGCCGCCGAGCTGCCGACCGCCTTGCGCGCCGAAGCGGATGAGGTGATCGACGCGCGCGGCCACCTGGTCACGCCCGGGCTGGTGAACACCCACCACCACATGTACCAGAGCCTCACGCGTGCCATCCCGGGCGTGCAGGATGCCGAGCTGTTTTCCTGGCTGCGCGGGCTCTACCCCATCTGGGCCGGGCTCACGCCCGAGATGGTGCAGGTCTCGACCCAGGTGGCCATGGCCGAGCTGCTGATGAGCGGCTGCACCACCAGCAGCGACCACCTCTACATCTACCCCAATGGTGTGCGGCTGGAAGACGCCATCGAGGCCGCCCAGAAGATCGGCATGCGCTTCGTGGCCACGCGCGGCAGCATGAGCGTGGGCCAGTCCCAGGGCGGCCTGCCGCCGGACCGGGTGGTGGAGAAGGAAGACGTCATCCTGAAAGACAGCCAGCGCCTGATCGAGACCTGGCACGATGCGTCGCACGGCGCCATGGTGCAGATCGCGCTGGCCCCCTGCTCGCCTTTTTCGGTCAGCCCGGCGCTGATGCAGCAGAGCGCCGAGCTGGCGCGCAGTTTCAAGGGCCAGGGGGTGCGCCTGCACACCCATCTGGCCGAGAACGACCACGACATTGCCTACAGCCGCGAGAAGTTCAACAAGACGCCGACGCAGTACGCGCAGGAGCTGGGCTGGCTGGGCGACGACGTCTGGCATGCCCACTGCGTCAAGCTCGACGACGAGGGCATTTCACTGTTCGCGGCCAGCCGCACCGGCGTGGCCCACTGCCCCTGCAGCAACATGCGCCTGGCCAGCGGCATCGCACCCATCCGCCGCATGATCGACGCTGGTGTGCCGGTGGGACTGGGGGTGGATGGCAGCGCCAGCAACGATGGCGCCCACATGGTCAACGAGGCCCGGCAGGCCATGCTGCTGGCGCGCGTCGGCCGCGCCCTATCGGCGCCCGAGACCCTTGAAGGCAGGACATTCTTCGGCTGCGACCTCGGCCCGGCCGAGATGACCGCACGCGACGCGTTGCACATGGCCACACGCGGCGGCGCTCAGGTGCTGGGTCGCCAGGACATTGGCCATCTGGCCATCGGCATGTGCGCCGACCTGGCCCTTTTCGACCTGCGCACGCTGGGTTTTGCCGGCGGTGCGGTGCACGATCCACTGGCCAGCCTGCTGCTGTGCGCAAGCCCCCAGGCAACGTGCACGGTGGTCAACGGGCGTGTGGTGGTGCGCGATGGCCAGCTGGCAAGCGTCGAGCTCGGCCCGCTGGTCGAACGGCACAATGCGCTGGCCAAGACGCTGGCGCAAGCCGCACGCAGCGCCTGAGCGGCTCAGCCTGCTTCGTCCAGGTCGAGATGGCCGGTCTTGACGAAGATGAGGCATCCTTCGCGGCTGAAGGGTTGGTGTTCGCTCAGGTGGGGACTGCGCAGCCAGGTGCCCGCCGGGTAGCGCCCGCGCTCATCTTCGAAGACGCCCTCCAGGACGAAGATCTCTTCGCCTCCGAAATGGCGGTGTCGCTGAAAGTAGGTGCCGGGCGCCCATCGCACCATGGCGGTGTGACGGGTTCCATAGCTGTGCAGCGGCAACACCGACAGGCCTGGCACCAGCCCGGGGCGCCAGTCGGCGTGGTGCAGATTCACCGCCACCGTCTGAAGGTCGTCGGGGTCCATGTGGCGCAGCTTCACCAGCAGCAGACAGCCCTCTGGCGAAAAAGGCGCGTGCCCTGACCCTGGTGGGTTGCGCAGGTAGGTGCCGGCCGGATAGCTGCCGCTCTCATCGTGAAAGACGCCATCGAGCACCACGATCTCTTCGCCCAGCTCGTGCACATGGCGGTCAAACCGTGCCCCAGGTTCGTAGCGGACCACCGAGGTGGCCCGGGCCACCTCGCCGCCGTCGCGCTCCAGCAAACGCCGCTGCACCTTGGGAGACGGTGACGGCATCCATGGCAGGGCGCGGGTGTCGATCGCGCAGCGCTGGCGATGATCGGCATGGACGCGCAGGTCGTCGAGGGAGGCGGGGGCGATCGGTGTCATCGGGTTCGATTGTTGGCCAGGCATGACCGCCATCCGTTCAAAGGGCCAGATGTCCTTCCTGACACAATGGAAAAGCCCGCAGGCCAGGGGCGTGCGGGCTTAGGGACGAAGGCGGGTCAGATCGAGATGCCGGGGTTGCCACCCATGCCGACAATCTGCGGCGTGTTGATCTTCACGCCCTTGATGACCTTCTTGTTGCGCAGGTAGCCCGAGACCACATCCCAGATCGGTTCGCCCTGCACACCCTCCTGCACCGAGGCCCAGCCGGCCACCTTGTACTTCTTGTCGGCCTCGATGGGCTTGCCCTTGAGCATCATGTTGTTGATGCGCGAGCCCATGTC
>SBFU01000312.1 GCA_006227785.1 Burkholderiales bacterium | reverse complement strand
GATCCCGCTGGTCTGACCGCCGCTGAAGACAGCGCCATGACCGAGGAGGTGACCGATTTCGCGGCCCCGCCGTCGGGGACGGAAACCGAGCAGACACACGAGGAGGAGCTGCGCTCCTGGACCCCGGGCGGGCTGCGCCAGGCCAGCTTGCGCGTCGGACAGGACGGCGAGGAGGCCATCGACATCGAGCTGAGCCTGCGCGGGCAGGAGGTGAACATCGATTTCCGGACCGACAACGCCGAAGCCAGAACCAGCCTGCAGGCCAGCGCCGGCCAGACCCTGTCGGACCTGCTGCAGCGCAGCGGCATGCAGCTGGCCGGTCTGTCGGTGGGCGGGCAGGCCGTGCCGGACCGCCAGTCGCAGGGACAGGCCTCGGCGCCCTCCCGACGGCCGGATGCCTCGCCGGCAGCGCCCGGCGTCGCCGATGCCGCGGCCGCCCTGCCCAGGCGACCTGCCGCCGACGGCAGGTCGTCGCTCGACCTGTTCGTTTGAAGCGGGTAAAGGCCGGTTTTCCGGTCCTTTTCCTGTGAACGGCGCCACCAGCGCCGTCGAATAATGACCCCAGTGAAACCGCCGAAAGGCGTCCCGGGTGCGGTCACCTGACCACCCTGACTGGAGTCCCCCATGAGCGCAGCTGCCACCGCCGACAACGCCACCGCCGCCAAACCCAAGAGCAAGAAGCTCCTGTTCATCATTTTGGGCGTCGTCCTGCTGGCCCTGATCGGTGCCGGCGCCGCCCTGTTCCTGCTGAAGAAGAACACGGCCGAGGACGAAGAGGGCTATGAGGACGAGCCGGTGGCCGCGCAGAGCCAGGGACGGCCCTCGACACCGCCGGTCTTCCTGCCGCTGGAGAACATGGTGGTCAACCTCGCCGACGCCGGGGGCAACCGCTTTGTCCAGCTGGGCATCACCCTGCAGCTGCAGGACGCCAAGACCGGCGACGACATGAAGGTCTACATGCCCAGCATCCGCTCGGCCATCCTCATGCTGATCTCGCAGCGGACCTCGGACGATGTGTTGCAGATCGAGGGCAAGAACAAGCTGTCGAAAGACATCATCGGCGAGATATCGGACATCATGGGCTACGAGGTCGATGACGAGGTCGAGGATGAGGGCAAGAGCACCAAGCGCCGCCGCCGCGCGCCGCCCAACCCGATCCAGGCCGTGCTGTTCTCCAGCTTCATCGTCCAGTGATTCCCAGGGGCCGCCATGTCCGAAGCCTTCCTGTCACAAGACGAGATCGATGCCCTGCTGGAGGGCGTCACCGGCGAAAGCCAGAAACTGGCCAAAGAAGATGTGCCCGCCGGCGCGATCCGCGAATACAACCTGGCCAGCCAGGAACGCATCGTCCGCGGACGCATGCCGACCATGGAGGTGGTCAACGAACGTTTCTCGCGCAACCTGCGGCTGGGCCTGTTCAACTTCATCCGCCGCAGCCCCGAGATCTCGGTCGGCGCGGTGCAGGTTCAGAAGTACAACGCCTTCCTGCGCGAGCTGGTGGTGCCGACCAATTTCAACATCATGGCCATCCGCCCTCTGCGCGGCAATGGTCTGGTGGTGTGCGAACCCACCCTGCTGTTCGGCGTGATCGACAGCCTCTTCGGTGGCAATGGCAAGTTCCAGACCCGGATTGAAGGGCGCGACTTCTCCGCCACCGAGCAGCGCGTGATCACCCGCCTGGTCGACGTCATATCCGAGGAATACAAGAAGGCCTGGGTCGGCGTGTATCCGCTGGAGCTGGTCTACCAGCGCTCGGAAATGCAACCCCAGTTCGCCACCATTGCCACCCCGAGCGAGATCGTGGTCTCCACCAGCTTCACGCTGGAGATCGGCGACATCACCGGGTCGCTGCACATCTGCATTCCCTACGCCACCCTGGAGCCGATCCGCGACGTGCTGTATTCGAGCGTCCAGGGCGATGCCATCGAGGTGGACCGCCGCTGGATCAAGGTGCTCAGCCACGAGATCCAGGCCGCCGAGCTGACCATGGTGGCCGAACTGGCGCGCACCGACGCCACCATCGAGCAGTTGCTGGCCATGCAGGTGGGCGATTTCATCGAGCTCGATCGCAACCCCTCAATCCAGGCCCACATCGAAGGTGTTCCGGTGTTCGAGTGCCAATACGGAACACACAAGGGCAAGTACGCACTGCGGATCCAGCGCAGCCTGCGCGGACAGGACATGAACTGGCTGGGAGAAACCTATGTCAACTGAAGAAATGAACCAGAACGCCGTCGCCGACGAATGGGCCCAGGCACTGGAGGAGCAGTCGCGGACCGAACAGGCCGACGCCGCACCGGCCTTCGACAGCGACCCCACGCCGGCCGATCCACGCCAGGCCGGCCCCGGCCAGATGCAGGACATCCAGATGGTGCTGGACATTCCGATCCAGCTGTCGGTCGAACTCGGACGCACCAAGGTGCCCATCAAGCACATCCTGCAGCTGGCCCAGGGCTCCATCGTCGAACTCGACGCCCTGGCCGGAGAGCCGATGGACGTGCTGGTCAACGGCTACCTGATTGCCCAGGGCGAGGTGGTGGTGGTCAACGAGAAATTCGGCATCCGCCTGACCGACATCGTGACGCCGTCCGAGCGCATGCGCCGCGTCTCCCGGAGCTGAAGCCGCCGTGTCCACCGCCATGCTGCAAAACGCCCTGCCGGCCTTCGGGCTGCTGCTGATCATGGTCGTGGTGGCCGTGGTGCTCAAGCGCATGCGACACCACCTGCCCCGCGTGGCCGGACAGGAGGGACCGCACCTGCGCGTGCTCTCGTCTGTCTCGCTGGGTCCCCAGCAGCGCATGGTCACGGTGCAGGTGGGCGAAGGCTCCGACAGCCTCTGCCTGGTGCTGGGTGTGGCGCCCGGTGCCATCCAGACCCTGCACACGCTGCCCATGCCGGCCGCACAGGACGCAGCGCCCTTGCCCCCCGCCAGCGCATTTGCCAGCCGCCTGGCACAGCTGACGAAAGTCCGCCATGACGCGCCCTGAGCGACTGCTGCAAACCTTCGTCAGGTCGGCGCTGCCGCTGTTGCTGGCCCTGGCCGGCACCGCCGCCTGGGCACAGACCGGGCCCTCCCTGCCCTTGGCGGTGGGACAGGGCGCCGGCGGCACCACCTACTCGGTGCCGATCCAGACCCTGCTGTTCTTCACCGCCCTGTCGTTCCTGCCGGCCATGCTGCTGCTGATGACGGGGTTCACCCGCATCGTCATCGTGCTGTCGCTGATCCGCCAGGCCCTGGGCACGCAGACCGCGCCACCGAACCAGGTGATCGTGGGCCTGTCGCTCTTTCTGACCTTCTTCGTGATGGGGCCGACCTTCGACCGGGTCTACGAAGAGGCCTACAAACCCTACTCCACCAACGCCATCGGTTTCGAAGAGGCGCTGCAGCGGGGCCAGGTGCCGATGCGCGAGTTCATGCTCAAGCAGACCCGCCAGTCGGACTTCGAGCTGTTTGCCAACCTGGCGCGGCTGCCGGCCGATGTGACCGCCGAGACCGCGCCGTTCCGGGTACTGGTGCCGGCCTTTGTCACCAGCGAGCTCAAGACCGCGTTCCAGATCGGCTTCATGATCTTCATTCCCTTTCTGGTGATCGACATGGTGGTGGCCAGCGTGCTGATGTCGCTGGGCATGATGATGCTCTCACCGGTGCTGGTGGCCCTGCCCTTCAAGCTGATGCTGTTTGTGCTGGCCGACGGCTGGAACCTGCTGATCGGCTCCCTCGCGGCCAGTTTTGCCGTCTGAACAACCCCAACCGGACCCCCACCATGGACCCGCAAGCCGCCCTCACCTTTGGCCAGAACGCCCTGTTCCTGCTGCTCATGATCGCCGCGCCGGTGCTGGCCGTGGTGCTTGGCGTGGGTCTGCTGGTCAGCCTGTTCCAGGCCCTGACGCAGATCCATGAGGCCACCCTGTCCTTTGTGCCCAAGCTGATCGCCGCGATCGCGGTGTTCGCCCTGGCCGGACCCTGGATGATGACCACCATGGTCGAGTTCATCCGCAGCACCATCCTCTCGATTCCCAACTACGCCATCTGAGCGGCGCCCACCGGCACCGGCAACAGGCCATGCCCACCTTCACCGAAGCCGACATCATGGGGCTGGTGATGCCGGTTTTCTGGCCCTTTCTTCGTGTGCTGGCGGTGTTCTCCAGCGCGCCCATCTTCTCGGCCCGCTCGGTTCCCATGCGCAGCCGGGTGGCGCTGGCCATGCTGGTGGCCATCTGTGCGCAGGCCGGCCTGCCCGAGCAGCCCCTGATCGGCCTGACCGATCCACGTGCCTTCGAGACCGTGGTGCAGCAGGTGGTGGTGGGCGTGGCCATCGGTCTGGCGGTGCGGGTGGTGTTCTCGGCGGTCGAGCTGGCCGGCGAACTCATCGGACTGCAGATGGGCCTGAACTTTGCGGGCTTCTTCGACCCGTCCACCAATGCCCAGACCAGCACCGTGGGCCGCTTTTTCGGCAACACCACCATGCTGCTGTTCATCGTGATGGGTGGCCACCTGATGCTGTTGCAGGTGGTGATCGCCAGCTTCGAGACCTTCCCGGTGGGTGGCAGCGCCTTCGAGGCCATCGCCCGCCTGCGCCTGCACGAACTGGGCGCGGTGGTGTTCCGCTACGGCCTGTGGATCGCGCTGCCCATGATCGGCATGCTGCTGTTCATCAACATCGTGCTGGGCTTCATCTCGCGCATCGCGCCGCAGATGAACGCCTTCGCCATCGGCTTTCCGCTGACCCTGACGGCCGGCCTGATCGGCATTGCCTTCACCCTGCCCATGCTCGACCGCCCGGTGCTCGAGCTGATGCGTCTGGCGACGCGGCTGTTCCTCGGCGGCTGAGCGCCGCTCACTGCCACCGCAGGTCGTACAGGCGCCAGTCCTTGCCCTGTCTGCGCCACTCCAGCTGCACCGCATACGGCGAGACGCGCTCGGGGATCAGTCCCTGGGCACCCGACACCAGCACCTGGGCGTCGGTGCGCCCGAGGTGCGGCGCCTGGGGGTCGATGGTGCTGCGCCGGCTGACGGCCACCACACGCACCTTCGCGTAGCGCAGGAACATCAGACGCAGGGTCTTCTGCGCCCACTCGGCATCGAACTCGTCCTGGGCCCGGAAACGGGTGTCCAGCAGGTCCATCACGGCCCCGGTGTCGCGCGCCTCCAGCGCGTCCTGCAGCCGCTGCGCCGCAGCTTCGAGCGAAGCCTGGGGATCGTCCCTGCCGCAGCCCGCCAGCCACACCACGGCCAGCACGGTGAACAGGCGGCGGCGCAGCATGGTCGCTTACCCGAGCAGGTCAGACCAGCCCGTTGCGGATCGCGTACACGGTCAGCTCGGCGTTGTTGCCCAGGTGCAGCTTTTCCAGCACGCGGGCCCGGTAGACGCTGACGGTCTTGGGGCTGAGCATGAGCTCGTCGGCAATCTCCGACAGCTTCTTGCCCGAGGCAATTTTCTGCAGGGTCTGCAGCTCACGTTCGGACAGGCTGGCGTGCAGCTCTTCCGTCTCCGGCTTGTTGAGCGTGTCGACCAGCATTTGCGCGACCTCGGGCGTGACGTACTTGCGGCCCTGCATCACGGTGCGGATGGCACCCACCAGTTCGGCCGGCTCGCCGGCCTTGTTGAGGTACCCGCGTGCGCCGGCGCGCAGACAGCGGATCGCGTACTGGTCTTCCGGGTACATCGAGACCACCAGGGTCTTGACCTCGGACCCTTCCTCGCGCAGGGCGGCCAGCACCTCCAGGCCACCGCGCCCGGGCATGTTCAGGTCCAGCACCAGCACATCGCACGCCACCTTGCGCATCTGCTCGCGCAGTTCGGGGTAGCTGCCGGCCTCGGCCACCACCTGGATGTCCACCGCCTCCGAAATCGTGTCACGGATCCCGCGGCGCACCACCGCATGGTCGTCACACAAAATGACCCGGATCATGGGCATCCTCCTTGTTCGTGTTGTCATCACCGTTGTTCAGCGGCACCGACAGGATCACTGAGGTGCCCTTGGGCGAACTGCTGATGTCCAGCCAGCCATCGACCTTGGCGGCCCGCTCCTTGAGGCCGAGCAGGCCGAAGGACTTGGCTTTGCGCAAGGCTTCCGGCCCCATGCCGCGACCGTTGTCGGTCACCTCCAGCGTCAGCACCCCCTCGCGGTCGCTCAGGTCGATCTGCACCGATCGGGCCTGCGCGTGTTTGGCCACGTTGGTCAGCGCCTCCTGCGCCGTGCGGTAGGCCACCAGCTGGACCTCGCGGGGCACATCCATGGTCTCGGCCGAGCGCCGCACGGCAACCGACAGACCGGTGCGACGCTCGAAGTTGGCCGCCAGCCACAGCACGGCGGCCACCAGGCCCTGGTCGAGGATGGGCGGGCGCAGGTTGAGCATGATGCGCTGGCTGGCGCCCAGGGCGTGCTGCAGCATCTCCATGGCGGTCGCCACGTGACGCTTCATCTCGACGTCCTCGGCGCGCCGGCCGACCCAGGCCAGGTCCAGCTTGACCGCCGCCAGGGCGCCACCGATGTCATCGTGGATTTCCCGGGCAATGTCGGCCCGTTCCTGTTCGATGCTGGTCTGCAGGTGTTCGGCCAGTTCACCCAGGCGCTGGCGTGACTCGGCCAGCTCCTCGTCGGCGCGGGCCTTGGCCTTGCGCGTCTGGCTGACCTCGATGGCCCGTTCGATCACGTGGGCCAGCCGCTGCATGTTGTCCTTGAGCAGGTAGTCGCTGACCCCCTCGTGCATGGCCTCGACCGCCGCCGCCTCGCCGATCGCACCGGACAGGATCACGGAAGGCAGGTCAGGGCGCAGGGTGCGCGAGAGCTGCCAGGCATCCAAGCCGGTGAAGCCTGGGAGGTGGTAGTCCGCCAGCACGATGTCATAGCCGCCGGCCTCCAGCTCGCGCTGGAAGTCGTCCATGGTGTCCACCAGGTTGATGTCGCAGCTGAGCTGGCTGCGTTGCAGGGCGAACTTGACCAGCGCATGGTCAACCCGGGAGTCCTCCAGATGGAGGATGCGCACCTGCTGCCGCTCGTCGGACTCGATGGGAAGGTTCATGCAGCGTCAGTATGCGTCGCAACGCAGCCGGGCGTGGGATGCATCACACCGGCAGGCAAAGATGGTCCTGAATTTGCCCGGTAATCGGCCGATAAGCCAGAACCGGGTGTCATCAAAATTGTACTGCCCACCATCCAATCCACCGGCAAAACCGAACCACATGACCATGGAACAACCGTCGATGCCAAGGACAGTGCCCTCTGTCTCATTGCCCGTGAACATGGTGGCCGATGTCCAGGACTCGCTGCTGATGGCCCTGACCGACCTGCAACGCCTGGTCGGCCTGCTTGACCACGCCACCGGCAACCTGCTGGACCGCTTTGGCAGCGCCGAGCGCGCGCTGGGTCACCTGGCCGGCCGCGACAACGAAGACCTGCAGGTGATCCGGACGCAGCTCCACCAGGCGGTCACCGAACTGCAGTTCCACGACATGGCCACCCAACTGATCAACCACACCAGCCAGATCCTGCAAGGCTGCGCCTGGCGCCTGGCCGACGAGAGCATGGAACTCGAAGGCGACGAGCAGCCGCTGGCGCTGGACCCGATGCCCGAACGCCCCAGCCCGGTGACCCAGAGCGAAATGGACTCGGGTTCGATCGAGCTGTTCTGAGCCCCACGCCCGCCCAGTTTTCAAGAAACGCCCTCACTTGTCGATATCTGTTCGAAATACGGAGAACTCCATGCAATCCATCCTCGCCGTAGATGACTCGGCCTCCATGCGCAAGATGGTCTCGTTCACACTGACCGGCGCCGGTTTTCACGTGGTGGAAGCGGTTGACGGGCAGGACGCGTTCGAGAAAGCGCAGACCCATGCCATCGACCTGGTGCTGACCGACCAGAACATGCCCCGGCTGGACGGGCTGGGCCTGACGCGCAAGCTGCGGGATCACCCGAAATTCAAGTCGACGCCCATCCTGATCCTGACCACCGAGTCGAGCGACGCCATGAAACAGGCCGGCCGCAGTGCCGGTGCCACCGGCTGGCTGGTCAAACCCTTCGACCCGGGCCGCCTGATCGAGGTCATCCAGAAAGTCATTCGCTGAGCGCAGGCTCGCCACACCGAGCAGGAGACCCCCATGGGTGACATGATGAACGAAGCGCAGGGCAGCGGCGGCAATATCGACCTGTCCCAGTTCTACCAGATCTTCTTCGAGGAAGCCGGTGAAAACCTGGACCAGATGGAGCAGATGCTGTTGCAGCTGGACCTGGAACAGGCCGACGATGAAGAGCTGAACGCCATCTTCCGCTGTGCCCACTCGATCAAGGGCGGTGCCGCCACCTTCGGTTTTGCCGATGTGGCCGAACTCACGCACCAGATGGAATCGCTGCTGGACAAGCTGCGCCGCCACGAGCTGGCACCGAATGCCGCCATGGTGGACGTGCTGCTGGAATCGTCCGACGCCCTGCGCCTGCTGCTGGCCCGTCACCAGGGCCGGCCGGTCGACACCCCGGCCACCGCCAGTCTGGTCGAACGCATCCGCGTGCTGGCCAGCGGCGAGGCGCCTGCGCCTGCCACTGCACCTGCCC
>SBFU01000171.1 GCA_006227785.1 Burkholderiales bacterium | reverse complement strand
TCGCGCTCGATCAGCGCCAGCGCCTCCTCTTCGATCCGCTCGCGGCTCAAGGCTGGCCGCTCTGACGTGCGCTTGTGTTTCATGTTCATGACATCCATACGACGGAAAACACTTTACAGTGTAAGTCAATCTGATAGACTTACACCGTAAGAACAGAAGTCCTTCCCTTCGGCCGCCAACAACAGGAGCTGTCTTGAGCCAACGCCATCAAGTCCATTCGCTGCGCTTCAGCCGCCTCGCGCGGGCTCCAGCAATCCAACCAGCCTGCTAGTGAAAGAAGGCCATGTCACGCATACACATCGTTGCTACCGGCATCGCTGTCCTCGCGCTGCTGCTGACGGGTCTGTCTCTCCATGTATCGCGCTTGCGACTGCGACATCAGGTCAGTTTTGGCGATGGTGGACATAAGGATCTGCTGGTTGCCATGCGTGCCCACGGCAACGCTCTGGAGCACACGACGCTGTTTGGTCTTCTCGCGCTGACTGCCTCCGCACTGCCCGCGTTGTCGGCAGCTGTGCTCGGTACCTGCTGCGCTGTGTTCGTCTTCGCCCGATTTCTTCATGCATGGGCGATCTTTTCTCGACGTCTGCGCTGGCGGCAAGCGGCTCATGCCGCGAGTACGTTCATCCACGTGGTGCTGGCACTGCTCATTGCGTGGCATGTTGGGCAAGTGCCATGACCCCCCGCCTTGGCCTGTGGCGCTCGTCCGGCCGGTTCTTCGATTGGAACGGCCACCGCGTGTTCTTCCGTGACCAAGGCAGCGGGCCTGCTGTACTGATGCTGCACGGCTATCCCACCGGCTCCTTCGATTGGCACGCCATCTGGCACCAGCTCGGGGAAGACCACCGCCTGATCGCGCCCGACTTTCTTGGCATGGGGTTCTCCGACAAGCCACGTCACCACGACTACACCTTGTCCGGCCATGCAAGGACCATCGACGCCTTGCTGACCTGGCTGGGTGTGGCCCAGGTGCACGTGGTCGCTCATGATCTCGGTGTACGTGTGGTCCAGGAAATGATGGCGCAGCGTGAGACCCATCCAGGTCTGGCGTCGCTCGACAGCGTGGTGCTGCTCAATGGCGCCATGTGCCCGCAGGCGTATCGACCCAGACCGATACAACGCCTTCTGGCCGGACCCATCGGGGCCTGGCTTGGCCCGCGCATACCCCGGTTCGCCTTCGAAAGTGCCATCAGGGGGTTGTTCGGAAAGCATACCCAGCCTTCCCCCGCTTTGCTCGACGAGTTCTGGGCGTTGCTCGAACACGGTGGTGGCCGCCGGGTCACCCACGCCGTCGGCGCCTTCTGGCGGTCGCACCCCTCCATCCAGGAACGGCTGGTCGGCGCTTTGCTGCGCAGCCAGGTGGCGTTGCGTCTGATCAACGGTTCCGCTGATCCGAACTCCGGGAGCCACATGGTCAACCAATGGTTGACCTTGGCACCTCAAACCGACGTCGTGCGCTTCGACACCGTAGGTCACTGGCCGCATATCGAAGTGCCGCAGCTCACGGCCGCGGCCATTGTCGAGTTCTGGGCCACGTTGCGGCGCACCGGCCCGCAAGGTCAGACGCAGTCCAAGGCGGTGGATGCGGTGCAAGGGCAATGGCAGCCGACAGCGGCGGCTTCGAGTCTTCAGCCTGGTGGTCAGACGGGGGGTCGGGCGCTTCGACGGTGGGTGCGCCATTTCTCTGCAGGGAGGATACCGCTGACCGCATCAAGCACATCGCCTGTGGGCGCAACGGGCGGCGTCCGCTCCCGTCCTCAATCTCCCTTCTGTTCAACACCATGAAAGAGCCGTTCATGCCCATTTTCTCGATGATCAAGTGGCGTATACGCCCGCATGTCCTTGCGTTGTCGTCCGTGGCAGCGGTCGTCGTGAGCGCTTGCGGCGGGGGAAGTGACGGCCCCTCCGATGTGGACCCTGGTGGTGCCTCTCCATCGACCTCCATCCATGCTCTGGCGGGTGATTGGGTCCAAGTTGGTTGCGTCAGCACGGGCCGTCAATCGTTCAAGAAATTCCTTCGGGCCCGCATCACCGGACAGGCCGCGCTCGACTACCACGAGGGTGTGCTGACCTTTGGGGGTACCGAATGCAGAGGGGCTTCGGTGCTGGCTGGTCCATCCAGGCTGGGCACGGTGACCGTTGAACAGTCCAGATCGAACGACGAACTGGTCGCGCATTGGGGTGTGTTCCGCACGGTGACCGGCACCCGATCCGGTGCCATCTGGACGCTGCGGCCCGGCAACTTGTTGTGTCTGTTGGGCGACGAGATCCCCACCATTCAACCATCGCTGTCTGCCGTGTCAGCAAGCCTCGCGACGGTTCCCAGAGACAACTGCTTTTCCAGATGAACCCCTTTCAACCAGTACATCCACCTGAACCCCTGGAGCATGTATGCGCTTTCGACTTCTGACATCGGTCACCTCTGCCCTCATCATGATTTCCGGTTGTGCCGCCACCATTGACCAGGGTGGCCTGGAGCAGCGAACCGCGCAGGCCATTGGACGAACGGTGGGCGAATTCACGATCTTGGATCGCAGCGAGGAGACGGGTGGTCGCATCAACTACACGGTCAAGACGGGCGATGGGGCGACGTACCGGTGCTATCTCTACGGTGCGACCGGCTTGCAGAGGGCCGTGAGCTTTGGACAGATTCCCCACTCCGATGCGGTCTGCACCGCCATGTTGAGCGGCAAAAAAGGCAACGGTGGCCAAGCGCCTGGGGCAACGGGTGCATCGCCCACAGGTGCGGGTGGCCAGTGCAATGCGCTGCTGCGCGCGGCCGGTCGCTGCTGATGCCCACCGGCCGAGAGCAAGCCGTCAACGGATACCGGATGGATCGGTTGCCCTGTGGATTCGCCGTACGCGACCCAGGCCCTCAGGCGGCCACTGTGCGGCGCAACTGGCCCAGCATCTCGGCCACCAGGGCCTGCAGGTCGAAGCGGGCCTGCCAGCCCCAGTCGCTGCGTGCCTGGCTGTCGTCGATGCGGCCGGGCCAGCTGGCGGCGATGGCCTGGCGGAA
>SBFU01000054.1 GCA_006227785.1 Burkholderiales bacterium | reverse complement strand
CGCGCCGTCCATACAGCCCTGCCAGACAGCCACGCACGGTGGCAGGTCATCGCAACCCTGGCCGGCATTGTCGTCTGCACCCTGTTCGCCCTGTTCTCACTGATCGGCTGGACGAAGGTCTTTCGGCCGCTGGCCAGCGCGCTGGTCGTGACCGCCGCCCTGAGTTCCCACTTCATCACCAGCTACGGCACGGTGATCGATACGTCCATGATGGCCAATGTCCTGAACACCGACACGCGGGAGGTTCGTGACCTGATGTCCTGGCGCCTGGTGTGGCATGTGCTGCTGGTGGCCGGGCCGGCGCTCGTGTGGTTGTGGCGCACCCCGCTGCGCATCGGTCGTCCGGGATCCCAATGGCTCAGGAACGGTGGCGGCATCGCCGTGGGACTGTTGCTGAGCGTGGTCATCGCGTTGACCGGCTACCAGGGTCTGGCCTCGCTCATGCGCAATCAGAAAACGGTCCGCTACCTGATCACACCTTTGAACACCTTGTATGCGACCGGGCATCTGGCGGTCCGGCAACTGCCGGCGCTGTCGCGCCCCATGGAGCCCATCGGCCTGGACGCCCGGCTGGGTGCGAGCTACCAGGCACAGGCACGCCCGCCCCTGCTGGTGCTGGTCATTGGCGAGACCCTGAGGGCGGAGAACTTCGGGCTCGACGGCTATGCCCGTCCGACCACACCGGTCCTGGCCGACTGGCAGCGCCAGCGCGGCCTGGTCAATTTTCCGGACGTCACCGCCTGCGGCACCAACACCGAGGTGTCGCTGCCCTGCATCTTCTCGCCTCTGACACGCGCACAAGGCGGCAACCGCAAGCCCCGCCACGAGAACCTGCTGGACGTGCTGCAACGGGCCGGCCTGGCGGTGCTGTGGCTGGACAACCAGTCCGGCTGCAAAGGCGTCTGCGACCGTGTGCCCAACGACAGTCTGCGGGCTTCGGCCGAATCGCTGGGCTGCACCGGTGGCGAGTGCCACGATGAAGTCCTGCTCGAATCGCTGGATCAACGCATGGCCGCTCTCGAACCCGAACGGTTCGCGCGCGGGGCGGTTCTGGTGCTGCACCAGATGGGCAGCCATGGCCCGGCGTACCACAAACGAACGCCAGCCAACTTCAAACCCTTCAGCCCCGAATGCCAAAGCCAGTCCCTGTCGGACTGCGGCCCTGAGGAACTGCGCAATGCCTACGACAACACGGTCGCCTACACCGACCGTTTCCTCGGCCGCGCGCTGCAATGGCTCGATGCGCGCAGCGACCGCTTCGACACCGGCATGGTCTACGTGTCCGACCACGGCGAGTCGCTGGGCGAAGCCGGCCTCTACCTGCATGGTCTGCCCTATGCGCTAGCGCCGAGTCAGCAGACCCGGGTCCCCATGGTGGCCTGGATTTCGCCAGGTTTGCAGGCACGCGCCGGCCTGGACACCGCCTGCCTCGCGCAGCGCGCCAAACGCCCTGTCAGCCACGACCACCTGTTTCACTCCGTTCTGGGCCTGATGGACGTGGTGACCACGATCCGTGACGAAGGGCTGAACCTGTTCGGCCCCTGCGACCTCCACAACGCCGCGTTCAGCGTCGGCCACAGGCCAGAGACCGGTTCATGAACATTCCATGAACGACCTGTTCATGGTCGGTTCATGGCGGCAGGCGCAGACTGCGTTCCCAGGATCTGCTGACAGCAGAAACGGCTTGACCGAACCGGAGGAACCCACAATGAAACGAACCCTGATGCTCCTGCTGCTGGTGGGCAGCTCGGGCGCCTACGCGGCCGACACCACCCCGGCCCAACTGCAGGCCCGGTGGACCGCCACCGCGGGTACCACGCCCAGCCCGGCGCGTGGCCAGCAATTCTTCAGCACGACCCACGGCGGCGAGTGGTCCTGCGCGTCCTGCCATGGGGCAGTGCCCACGGCCGACGGCAAGCACGCCAGCACAGGCAAGCGCATCGCGCCGCTGGCACCGGCCTACAACCCCCGCGCCCTGACCGACACCGCCAAGGTGGACAAGTGGTTCCGCCGCAACTGCAAGGACGTGCTCAGCCGCGAATGCACGGCCGCCGAGAAGGCCGACGTGTTGTCCTGGCTGAACAGCATCAAATGAAACGCAGGCCCGCACACGGAAAACGGAGCACAGACATGACACACCATTGCGTTACCCGATCCCTCTGGCTGGCCGCCGGCCTGGGCCTGGCCGCCCTGTCGGCTGCCCACGCCGACAGCGGTCGCATGATGCCGCGCGACATGCCGGCCTCCTACACCCAGGAATGCGCGGCCTGCCACACCGCCTACCCGCCCGCCATGCTGCCCGCCCGTTCATGGCAGCGCATCATGACCGGGCTGGACCAACACTACGGTACCGATGCCTCGCTGGACGCCGCCACGGTCAACCAGTTGAACACCTGGCTGCAAGCCCACGCCGGCACCTACAAGCGGGTGGCCGAAGAGCCGCCACAAGACCGCATCACCCGTTCGGCCTGGTTCGAGCGCAAGCACCGGCAGATCGAACCGGCCACCTGGAAGCTGCCCAGCGTCAAGAGCGCGGCCAACTGTGCGGCCTGCCACGCAGGCGCCGACCGGGGTGACTACGACGATGACAACCTGCAGTTTCCCGCCGGACTGAGCGCGCGCCAGCGGCGGGCGTGGAACGACTGAACCCAGGGAGCACAGCATGAATGCCACCACCCCCATGCCCTCTTCCGGAGCGGCACAACCGACCACAGCCAGGCCCGGCCGTCTGGTCATCGACGCACCCACGCGCGCGTTCCACTGGCTGTTTGCCCTGAGTTTTCTGGGCGCCTACCTCACGGCCGACGGCGAACGCTGGCGCCTGCTGCACGTCACGCTGGGCTACACCATGGCCGGGCTGCTGGGCTTTCGTGTGCTCTACGGCCTGTTCGGTCCCCGTCAGGCCGGCCTGGGCCTGCTGTGGCGCAAGCTCACCGGCGCGCCTGCGTGGCTGAAGTCGCTGCCCGCCGCCAAATCGCTGTCGGGCGTCAACTGGCGTCAAGGTCAGAACCTGTTGATGGCGCTGGC
>SBFU01000242.1 GCA_006227785.1 Burkholderiales bacterium | reverse complement strand
GCTGTCGGCCGGCGCGCACCTGCACTACCTGCTGGTGGACCTGCGGCTGGACGAGCCCCTGCCGCGCGATGTGTGGGTGGGCTACCAGCTGGCCCTGCAGCCGCTGCAGGCCGGCGCGGGTGGCGACTGGCTGGACCACACGCACTGGGCACCCGATCTCTGCTACCCCGGCCAGCCCACGCCCGGTTTTGTGCTGCCCTCGCGCATCCACAGCCTGTTGCACGGCTCGTGCCGCAAGCCGCACCACCCGGGGGGCGATGGCCTGGTTGAAGCCGACCGGCTGCTGGGGCGCCTGCTGGCCGACGGGGAGGCCCGCGAAGCCGTGGATGGCGACCAGGCCCTGCCCGACTGGCCGGCCGTGCTGGTGATGAGCGGCGACCAGGTCTATGCCGACGATGTGGCCGGGCCCATGCTGCACGCCATCCACCAGCTGGTGGCGCGGTTGGGCCTGCCGGACGAGGCGCTGGCCGGGGGCGAGGCGTTTGGGGTGCCCGATGCCGCGTCGCTGTACGCCCACGAGGCCTGCTTCTACCGCCGCGAGACGTTGTTGCCCCGCCAGCCGCACCACCTGGACCTGGTCAAGGTGCTGTTCGGCGGTGTGGAAAAACCGGTCTTCACCACCGACAGCGCGCACAACCACCTGATCTCGCTGGCCGAGGTGCTGGCCATGTACCTGCTGGTGTGGTCGCCCGCACCCTGGACGCTGGTGGACCTGGCAGCCCCGGCCGGCGTGGGCCCGGCCCACCGGGCCGACTACGAGCGCGAGCGGTCAGCGGTGGAGGGGTTTGCGGCCGGGCTGGCGCAGGTGCGGCGCGTGCTGGCGCACCTGCCCACGGCCATGGTGTTCGACGACCACGACATCACCGACGACTGGAACCTCAGCCGCGAATGGGAGGAGGTGGCCTACGGCCATCCGTTCTCGCGCCGCGTCATTGGCAACGCGCTGGTGGGCTACCTGCTGAACCAGGCCTGGGGCAACCGGCCGGAGGCCTTCGACACCGCTTTGATGCAGCAGGTGCAGCACGGGCTGGCGCGGCCCGGCAGCGACGCCCACGACGCGCTGATCGACCGCCTGCTGGGCTTTGGCCAGTGGCATTACATCTGGCCCACCCAGCCGCCGCTGGTGGTGGTGGACAGCCGCACGCACCGCTGGCGCTCGGAGGTCTCGGCCCGCAGCCCTTCGGGCCTGATGGACTGGGAGGCGCTGACCGACCTGCAGCAGGCGCTCAAGGGGCTGCCGGCGGTGCTGCTGGTGTCGTCGGCGCCGATTTTCGGGGTCAAGCTGATCGAGACCATCCAGCGCCTGTTCACCTGGTTCGGTTTTCCGCTGATGGTGGACGCCGAGAACTGGATGTCGCACCCCGGGGCGGGCCAGGCCATTCTGAATGTGTTCCGCCACCCCAAGACGCCGCAGCACTTCGTGGTGCTGTCGGGTGATGTGCACTACTCGTTCGTGTACGACGTGGAGCTGCGCGAGCGGGTGCGGGGCCAGGTGCGCGGCCCGGACATCTGGCAGATCTGCAGCAGCGGGCTGCGCAACGCCTTTCCGGCCCGGCTGCTGGACACACTGGACCTGGCCAACCGCTGGCTGTACTCGCCCCGCTCGCCGCTGAACTGGTTCACGCGACGGCGCAGCATGCGGGTGATTCCGCGCAAGCCCGAGGGCACGGCACACGGCCGGCGCCTGCTCAACGGCAGCGGCATCGGCCTGGTGGAGCTGGACGACGAGGGCGTGCCCTGGCGCATCCGGCAGTTGCTTTCTGATGGCCGCTGGGTCGGTTTCACCCGGCGCGAGGCCGAGTCGCGCTGGGACTGAGCCACGGGCGCTGGCTTACCATCGGCCCATGAACCTCAGCAGTCGCAGCCTCGACCGTGGCCTGCAGGCCACCGTCCGGCTGGCGGTGCAGCACCCGCGCACGGTGCTGGCCTGCTGGCTGCTGCTGGCCGCGTTGTGTGCCGTGCTGGTGGTGCGCAGCGGCGGTTCGGCCTTTGGCACCGACATCGAGCGCAGCGACGGCTCCGAGTCGGTGCGGGCCGATGCCTTGTTGCGGTCGCACCTGCCCACGCTGCAGGCGCCCGACCAGCCCAACGAGGTGCTGGTGCTGCACGCGCCGGACCTGACGGTGGACGATGCCGACTACGCCCTGGCTGCCCAGGCCATTGCCGAGCGGCTGCAGGACCTGGGCAGCGGAGTGATTGCCGGCGGGCGCAGCTACTTCATGGACGGGGACCCCGCGCTGGTGTCGGCCGACCGGCACACCACCCTGGTGCCGCTGGTGCTGGTGGACCCGCGCCACCAGGTCCAGGCGCTGAGCGACGCCATCCAGACAGCCGCAGCCGGCGGCCCGCTGACGGTGACCCTGGTGGGCTCGGCCAGCGTGGGCCTGGCCTACCGCGACCTGGCCGACAGCGACCTGCGCGCCGAGCTGCGTGTGGGTGTGCCCGCGGCGGTGGTGGTGCTGCTGCTGGTGTTCGGCAGCGTGGTGGCCGCCTCGTTGCCGCTGCTGGTGGCGGCGGTCTCGATCACGGTCGCCCTGGCCCTGGTGGTGCTGGTGGCGCAGTTCACCCCGGTGTACTTTCTGGTCGTCAACATGGTGTTGATGATGGGCCTGGCGGTCGGCATCGACTACGCCCTGTTCCTGCTGGTGCGCTACCGCGAAGAGCGGCTGGCCGGTGCCCCGGTGCTGGCGGCGGTGGAAAGCAGTGGCGCCAGTGCCGGACATGCGGTGCTGTTCTCGGGGGCCACGGTGGTGGTCGCGCTGGCCGGTCTGTTGCTGGTGCCGACCAGCGTGTTTCGCGGGCTGGCCGCGGGGGCCATCGCGGTGGTGCTGCTGGCGGTGCTGGTGTCGGGCACCTGGAATCCGGGCGTGCAGTTCGACGTCCTGGGTACCCCGGTCGAACTGCAGAACCTGGCGCGCGACCTGGCACTGATCGCGATCACCTTTGCGTCGCTGCGGCTGACCGCGCCGGCAGTGCGCGAAGCCAACCACTTCGAGTGGGGCCCGATGGTCGAGGTCGCCAAGCTGTTCGCCG
>SBFU01000006.1 GCA_006227785.1 Burkholderiales bacterium | reverse complement strand
TGTAATGTAGGCGTTGATATTCGTCAAGCCAGCCCGACCAGCCCCGCGATATAAACGGCAGCCGGTTCCGGAGCCTTCACCGAGGACCGCCCATGACATCGACACCGGACACATCCGAACCCAGAATGACCGCTGCCACCGACCTGCAAGCGCCCCTGCGATGGCTGCGGCTGGGCTGGACCGACCTGCGCGGCAACCCGCTGCCGGGCCTGGGCCATGGCCTGCTTGTTGCGTTGTTCGGCTGGTTGTTGCTGTGGCTGGCGAGAGACCAGTTCTGGCTGCTGGCCGGTGCTTTCTCGGGCTTTCTCATTGTGGCCCCCATCCTGGCCACCGGCCTGTACCACATCAGCCGAAGCGCTGCCGAGGGGCGTCGCGCAGGGATGGGCGAAGTCATTGCCCTGTGGCGCTCGGGCGATGGGCGGCTGGTTCGCTTCGGTCTGTTGCTGGGGCTGGCAGGCACCGGCTGGGTGCTCACCTCGGCGGGCCTGATCACCCTGATGTCCCCTGTGCCTATCGACAAACCGGTCGATTTTTTGCGTCATGTCGTCCTGGTCCGCGAAGTGGGACTGTTTGAAGTCTGGCTGCTGATGGGGGCTCTGCTCGCGGCGCCTGTGTTTGCCTCCAGCGTGATGGCCATTCCCATGCTGGTGGACACCAAACTTCCGGTGAGCATGGCCGTGGGTGAGAGCTGGAGAACCGTGGCCAGCCAGCCCGTGGTGATGGCCGCATGGGCGGTCATCATCGCCTTGCTGTCCGCCGTTGGCATGCTCACGGCCATGGTCGGGCTCATCGTCATCATTCCCTGGCTGGCCCACGCCAGCTGGCACGCCTACCTGGAGCTCACGGCCAATTCGCCCTACAAGGCGGCCGCCTGAATCCGACGCCAGTTTCCATGGACAACACCATTTTCGGCCTCACGGAGGGACAGATTGCCCAGTTCGGATTGACGTTCGGCGTCGGTGCGTTCATCCTGTACATGCTCTTCATCGTGTTCAATCTGGCGCGTGAGTCCAAGGCAGGCAAGTTCGGCACCTTCATTCTGTTCCTGGTGCTTTCGTTCGGCATGCTGGGCTTTCTTGCCAAGAACCTGATCCAGTGGATTCTTGACATCTGAGCCGGAATTGGTTCGTCTCCTGGCCAAAAATAGGCCGGCCGCGGCTTGAAATGGCCCTGGGTTCGCGTTAAAATAAGAGCTTCACGACCAAATGGGCGGGTAACACCGGCCCATTTTTTTTGGCCGAACGGTTTGCGGCGGTGCCTGATGTGGATCGGGTGCCGTGGCCAGCCTCCTGCATTTCATCACACCGGTAGTTCAGCGCATTTCGCACCTCATGGCCTGGCAAGACACTGTCGCACAAACCGTTTCAGGGCTGGGTTTTGACCTGGTGGATCTTGAGCGATCCGCCGGTGGCTTGCTGCGTGTGACGATTGACTGGCCATGGTCTGAGCCGGACCCCGGCACTGAGGCTGAGGAGCGGTTCGTGACGGTGGAAGACTGCGAGCGGGTGACCCGCCAGCTGCAGTACCTGCTGGAGGTTGAAGGTCTGGATTACCGGCGCCTTGAAGTGGGTTCGCCAGGAATCGATCGTCCTTTGCGCCATGAAGTCGATTTCCGGCGTTTTGTGGGCGAGCAGGTCGACATCACGCTCAAGGCCCCCATCGGAAGCACCGGTACGGCGGTGGCCGCCAACCGCAAGAAGTTTCGCGGGGTCCTTGAGCCCGGCGCCGTGGCGGGGCAGTGGCAGATCGTCTGGAGTGATGAGCCGCCGCCCAAGCCCGGGCAGCGTGTGAGCAAGAAACGTGTGGCCGCACCTCTGCAGGTGCTCGCCTTTTCATTGGATGAAATTCAGCAGGCGCGTCTGGCACCGATCGTGAATTTCAAGGGGCGGCAGTCGCCTGCTGCCCGGCAGACCCCCGCGGGGCCTGTGAAGGCAGGCGATTGACAGGAACTGGACAAACAGGATTGCCGGCGATGCCGGCGGAGCAAATCGGAAAGGTGGGCGAGTGAAATGAACCGCGAAATGTTGATGCTGATCGATGCCATCTCGCGCGAGAAGAATGTCGAGCGTGACTTGGTGCTGGGCGCAGTGGAGCAGGCATTGGCCTCGGCCACCAAGAAACTGTACAAGGGCGATGTCGACATCCGTGTGGCCATGGACCCCGACACCGGTGCCTACGAAACGTTCCGCCGCTGGCTGGTGGTGCCCGATGAGGCGGGTCTGCAGAACCCGGATGCCGAAGAGCTGGTCTCCGATGCGCGCGAGGAAATCCCCGATATTGAGGAGGGCGACTACATCGAAAAGCCGGTGGAGAGCGTACCCATCGGTCGTATCGGTGCCATGGCCGCCAAACAGGTCATCCTGCAGAAGATCCGCGACGCCGAGCGTGAGATGCTCCTGAACGACTTCATGAGCCGTGGCGACAAGGTCTTTGTCGGTACCGTCAAACGCATGGACAAGGGCGATCTGATCGTCGAAAGCGGCCGGGTCGAGGGTCGCCTCAAGCGCGGCGAGATGATCCCCAAAGAGAACTTCCGTACCGGCGACCGGGTGCGCGCCATGATCATGGAGGTGGACCTGACCTTGCGTGGTGCACCAATCCTGCTGTCGCGGTCGGCCCCTGCATTCATGATCGAGCTGTTCCGCCAGGAAGTGCCCGAGATCGAGCAGGGCCTGCTGGAGATCAAGAGCTGCGCCCGTGACGCCGGCTCCCGGGCCAAGATTGCCGTGCTGTCACACGACAAACGCATCGACCCGATCGGAACCTGCGTCGGCGTACGGGGTTCGCGTGTCAACGCGGTCACCAACGAACTGGCTGGCGAGCGCGTTGACATCGTGCTGTGGAGCGAGGATCCGGCACAGTTCGTCATCGGCGCCCTGGCGCCCGCCAATGTGGTGTCGATCGTGGTGGACGAAGAACGTCATGCCATGGATGTGGTGGTCGATGAGGAAAACCTGGCCATCGCCATCGGGCGCGGTGGTCAGAATGTGCGCTTGGCCTCCGAGCTCACCGGCTGGCGCATCAACATCATGACCGCCGA
>SBFU01000292.1 GCA_006227785.1 Burkholderiales bacterium | reverse complement strand
ACCCAGGTCAAGGTCTACGCCTGGTACGACAACGAGTGGGGCTACGTGAACCGCATGATGGACATCGCGACGATGGTGGCCGCGCGGCTCTGAGCATGCAAGCCGGGCTGCGCAATTATCTCGTCGTCACCGGTGGGTACTGGGCGTTCACCGTTACCGACGGCGCCATCCGCATGCTCGTGGTGCTGTACTTCCACCTGCTCGGCTACACGCCGTTCGAGGTGGCGATGCTGTTCCTGTTCTACGAGTTCTTCGGCATCGTCACCAACCTGGTCGGTGGCTGGCTGGGGGCGCGCATCGGGCTGAACCTCACCATGCACATCGGCATGGGGATGCAGGTGGTGGCGCTTGCCCTGTTGACCGTGCCCGATGCCTGGCTCTCGGTCGCCTATGTCATGGCGGCCCAGGCGCTGTCCGGTATCGCCAAGGACCTGAACAAGATGTCGGCCAAGGCGAGCGTGAAGACCCTGGCCGGATCCGGGGGTGAGTCCCGGCTGTTCAAGTGGGTGGCGGTGCTGACGGGCTCGAAGAATGCACTGAAAGGTGCCGGTTTCTTCGTCGGCGCCGCGCTGCTGGAGTGGATCGGCTTCCGTGGCGCCCTGGCCGTGCTCGCCGGCATGCTGCTGGTGGTGTTGGTCGTGACCGCGATGCTGCTCCCCTCGGGCGTGGGCAGGATGAAGGCCAAGCCCAAGTTCACCCAGGTGTTCTCGAATCGCGCCGAGATCAATTGGCTGGCGGCGGCGCGTTTCTTCCTGTTCGGCTCCCGCGACGTCTGGTTCGTGGTCGGCTTGCCGGTGTTCCTCTATTCCGTCCTCGGCTGGGGGTTCACGCGGGTCGGTGCCTTCCTGGCGCTGTGGGTGATCGGTTACGGCGTGGTGCAGGCCGCGGCGCCGCGGTTGGTGCGCCGCAGTCACCACGGGCAGGGGCCGGGCGGCGGTACGGCGAGACTCTGGGCTTGTGTGCTGGCGCTCTTTCCGGCCGGTATCGCGCTCGCCTTGCAGCAGGGCTGGGACCCCGCCACGGTGCTGGTCGTCGGGTTGGTCCTGTTCGGGATCGTTTTCGCCATCAACTCGGCGGTGCACTCCTACCTGATCCTGGCCTACTCCGACTTCGACAAGGTGTCGATGAACGTCGGTTTCTACTACATGGCCAATGCCGGCGGGCGGCTGGCCGGGACCGTGCTGTCCGGCTGGGTATACCAGACACAGGGGCTGGAGGGCTGTCTCTGGTGGTCCGCAGGCTTCGTGCTGGTGGCGGCCTTGCTGTCGCTCAAGCTGCCGCCGGTCGCGACGGGAGGCAAGGAGCCGGCCATTGTTTGAGGCCTTCGCCAACCTGGTCGTGTACGGCGCGCTCGGCCTGGACCCGGCTTCGCACCTGGGTGCGGCGCTGCATTTCTTCGTCATGGACGTGGCCAAGATCTTCGTGCTGCTGGTGGTCGTGATCTACGTGATGGGCCTGTTGCGCGCCCTGCTGTCGCCGGAACGGGTGCGGGCGTTCGTGCGCGGCCGGCCCGACTGGCAGGCGCGTGGTTTCGCCGTCACCCTCGGGGCGGTGACGCCGTTCTGCTCCTGCTCGTCGGTGCCGCTGTTCATCGGCTTCGTCGAGGCGGGCATCCCGCTCGGCGTGACCTTCTCGTTCCTGATTGCCAGCCCGATGATCAACGAGGTCGCCGCGGTGATACTGGTCGGTATCCTGGGTTGGGAACTGGCTGTGCTATATGTTGGAGCGGGTCTGCTGGTGGCCTGGTTCGGCGGCATCGTCATGCAGTCTTTCAAGCCCGAGCGCTGGGTCGAGGAGTACGTGTGGAAGATCCAGATGGGCCAGGCCAACTTGCCAGAGCCCGACCGCTCGTTTGCCGGTCGCCATCGTTATGCCGTGGCCGAGGTCAGGGAGATCGTCGGCCGCATCTGGAAGTGGGTGTTGCTCGGGATCGGGGTAGGGGCACTGTTTCACGGTTTCGTGCCCGAGCAGTGGGTCAGCGAGAACCTGGGCGGTGAGGCCTGGTATACGGTTCCGGCGGCGGTGTTGCTGGGCATCCCCCTGTATTCGAACGCGACCGGCGTGATTCCGGTTGCCGAGGCGATGCTGACCAAGGGGGTTGCGGTGGGTACCACGCTGGCGCTGATGATGAGCGTTGCCGCCCTGTCGCTGCCGGAGATGCTGATCCTGCGCAAGGTGATCAAGTGGCAGGCGCTGGCCCTGTTCGCGGGCGTGCTGGCGGTGGCGTTTACGCTGGTCGGCTGGGGCTTCAACGCCATTGCCTGAGCCATCGTGAAAACACCTGTCCTCGAATCCACGCTCACCTGCCCGAAGTGCGGCTTCGCACAGACCGAAACAATGCCGACCGACCGCTGCATGTGGTACTGGCAGTGTCCGGGTTGTGCAACCTTGCTGCGGCCCAAGCGTGGTGACTGTTGTGTCTACTGTTCGTTCGGTAGCGTGCCCTGTCCGCCGGTACAGCAGGACGGCAAGGGTGGCTGTTGTGGTTCTTCGATGGAGTCAAAGCCATGAAAAACATCAAGGTGCTGGGGACCGGGTGCCGGAATTGCGAGATCACGGCCAACGTGATCGCCGCGGCCGCCAAGCAGGCCGGTGTCGAGATCGAGTTGGAGAAGGTCAGCGATATCGCCGAGATCATGGGCTACGGGGTCATGTCGACGCCCGGGGTCGTGGTCGATGGCACGCTGGTGCACAGTGGCGGCGTGCCCGGGCCCGACCAGGTGAAGAACTGGATCGCTTCCTGAGGGCGGAGCGATGCGGGGCGATCAGGCGCGCGTCTTCGGCTCGCAACCCGTTCAGCCCGCCGGATTCTTTGGGTATCGAGTCGGGCGGCGGAGTCGCGAACGCTGTATGCCAGTCCCGCGCTGGGGGCTTGGCAGATCCCACCCTGGGCATTCTGGAGGCGCGAAGCGGAAAGCCATCGGCAGGCGCGCCTGTCGAGGTAGGCCCAAAAACTCCCGCTGGGAAATCACATGGCGCAAAACAACTTCTGACTTTACCCTAGCCTGTATATCCCACCGGGCGCACCGCTCCTGGTGAGGAAA
>SBFU01000332.1 GCA_006227785.1 Burkholderiales bacterium | reverse complement strand
TGCTGGCCTTGCGGTCCTGCAGCACGATGGCCACCGCCTGGTCGTACAGCGGGTCCTTTTCACCACCGCCTTCACCACCCTCGCCGAACAGGTCGCTGCCTTCGCCATCACCACCGGCCGCTTCCAGCACGCCGTCGATGTAATTGGGCTCGCCACCCTGCTCCTTGAGATAGGCGACCACGCGGTGCACTTCGTCGTCGCTGACGAAGGCGCCGTGCACCCGCACCGGGAAGCCGGTGCCGGAAGGCAGGTAAAGCATGTCGCCCATGCCCAGCAAGGTTTCGGCCCCCATCTGGTCCAGGATGGTGCGGCTGTCGATCTTGCTGCTGACCTGGAACGACAGGCGCGTGGGAATGTTGGCCTTGATCAGACCGGTGATCACATCGACACTCGGCCGCTGGGTGGCCAGAATCAGATGGATACCGGCAGCGCGCGCTTTCTGCGCCAGGCGCGCAATCAGCTCCTCGATCTTTTTGCCCACCACCATCATCAGGTCGGCCAGCTCGTCGATGACCACCACGATATAGGGCAGACGTTCCAGCGGCTCGGGCTGTTCGGGGGTCAGGCTGAACGGGTTGCCGATGATCTCGCCGCGCGCCGCCGCTTCATCGATCTTGGCATTGAAGCCGGCCAGGTTGCGCACGCCCATCTTGCTCATGAGACGGTAGCGCTTTTCCATCTCGCCGACGCACCAGTTCAGGCCGTTGGCGGCGTGCTTCATGTCGGTGACCACCGGCGCCAGCAGGTGGGGAATGCCTTCGTAGACGCTCAGCTCCAGCATCTTGGGATCGATCAGCAGCAGTCGCACATCCTTGGCGTCGGCCTTGTAGAGCAGCGACAGGATCATGGCGTTGATGCCCACCGACTTGCCCGAGCCGGTGGTACCGGCCACCAGGCAGTGCGGCATCTTGGCCAGGTCGGCCACCACCGGCTGGCCCGCGATGTCCTTGCCCAGGCCCATGGTGAGCAGGCTCTTGGCGTCGTTGTAGACCTGCGAGCCCAGGATTTCGCTGAGCTTGATGGTCTGGCGCTTGGCGTTGGGCAACTCCAGCGCCATCAGGTTCTTGCCCGGAATGGTCTCGATCACCCGGATCGAGACCAGCGACAGCGAACGCGCCAGGTCGCGGCTGAGGTTGACCACCTGCGAGCCCTTGACGCCGGTGGCCGGCTCGATCTCGTAGCGCGTGATCACCGGTCCCGGTGCCGCCGCCACCACCCTCACCTCGACGCCAAAATCCTTGAGCTTCTTCTCGATCAGCCGGCTGGTCATCTCCAGTGTCTGGCTGTCGACACCCGCCTGATGACCTGGCGCGCTGTCCAGCAGATCCACCTGAGGCAGCTTGCTGTCCGGCATCTCGGCAAACAGGGGTTTCTGCCGTTCCTTGGCAACCCGTTCGCTGCGTGGGACCTCATTGACCGCGGGCTCGATGAGCACCGGAACCGGATGGTGTTCCTCGATCTCCACACGCTCGACCTTGACAACTTCCTCGCGCTCGCGCGCCGCCTTTTCGCCGATGCGCAGGTCCTCATCGGCCTCGCGCTTCTCGCGCCGGGCCTCGAACCAGCCGTCCAGGGTCCCCCCCGTGAGTTCGGCCAGATGGCCCCAGGAAAACCGAAACACCGCCGGCATGCACAGCACCACCAGCGCCATCATCACCAGAGCCGAGCCGTTGAAACCGGTCCAGCGCATCACCAGCGGACCCAGCCACTGGCCCAGCACCCCACCCGCATGCCCGGGCAGCAGCTCGTCAAAACGGTACAACCGTGTCCATTCGAGCACCGCGCTGGCCGCCATCAGGACCAGCAAGGCCAGCCAGAACAGGCCGCGGCGTGCCCACGGGCGCTGCCAAACGCGCACGGACACCACACTTTCCTCTTCGGTCACCAAGCCTTGCTGACCCCGGATCCAGCGAGCCAGGGCAGACAACCAGGCGCGCAGGCCCGCCAGAAAGGCCCACCAGAGCGAAAAGCCGAACAGGTAATAGGCGCCGTCGGCCAGCAGGGCCCCGAGTCGGCCACCCCAGTTGCCCACCTCGTCCCGGGTGCCGGTGGTGCTCCAGGCGGGGTCGGCCACCGAGTGGCTCAACAGCGCCAGCAGCGAAAACGCCAGGGCAAGCGCACCCAGCACCAGCGTGATTTCCTGGGCGAAACGGGACACCCCCGAGGGGGACGCCTGCGCCTGGTCGGCGTTGAGGGTATTGAGGGAATAGGTCATAGGCCTCGCATCGAACGAGGGCAAGCTTACCCCATGGCGGGCAAGGCCGGCAGACGCCCACTGCGGTCCGGACGGACCGCCGTGCCGGCGGTCAGCTCAGTGAATTCAGGCGTTCCTTGATGATGGTGCTGCCATCGGGCGTGGTCTCGATGAACCCGCGCTCCTCCAGGTCCTTCATGACCCGGCTGACCATCTCCCGGGAAGCACCGATCATCTTGGCCACGTCCTGGCGCGAGACACGGTCCCGGATCACCAGCTGCCCCTCGCGGTCAGGCTGGGCGAACTCCAGCAGCGCGCGCGCCACGCGACCATAGACGTCCATCAGCGCCAGCGATTCGATCTTGCGGTCGTCATGGCGCAGACGCTGCACCAGCCCCTTCATGACCGCATAGGCCATGGAGGTGTTTTCGGGCAGGCAGCGGGCGAACTCGACCCGCCCCAGAATCAGCACATCGGTCTGGACCTCGGCCCGCACCGAAGCCGAGTGCGGCTGGTTGTCGATGAGGCTCATCTCGCCCACATAGTCGCCCGGGTTCATGGTCGCCAGGATCACCTCACGGCCACGGCTGTCCTGGGTGACCACGCGCGCCCGGCCCGTCAGCACGATGGCCAGGAAGTTGGACTTCTTGCCCTGCTCCACGATCACCTCACCGCGCTTGAAGCGGCGCTTGATCACCGCGTCGGCCACCGATTCCGCCTGCGCCTGGGTCAAGGTGGAGAACAGCGGAACGCGGCGGATCAGATCCAGATTGGACAGGATGGACATGCGTGTTTTCCTTTGTCTTGAATCGGCCGGGGATGCGCCTACTTACAATGACCGGAGCGCCGAACAGCCATG
>SBFU01000333.1 GCA_006227785.1 Burkholderiales bacterium | reverse complement strand
CGCTGGGCCGAGACCATGTCCGACACGTCGTCGAACACCAGCAGGCGGGCCTGGTTCGGCAGCAGCGCACCCCGGGCAATGAGGGTGATGCCCTGGTCGAACGGTCCGTTGCTGGCGCCACCGTCCAGCTCGAAGGACTGCTGCCAGTGGCCGCCATCCTGCGGATTGCGGTCGGCGAGGAAACGCTCGAACTGGGACTGGACCCCTTGAGCGAACGCCTCCAGGCCAGGCACAAGCGACAGCGGATGTCCCAGGTGCTGTGCCATGGGACGGCGCAACACGCGGGTGGCGCCCGGGTTGACGCTGAGCATGCGGCCGGCTTCATCGAGCACCACCACACCGGCGGTCAGGTTGTCCAGAATGGTCTGCAGGTTGTCGCGCGCGGCATCCACCTCGGCCATGCTGTGCTGCACCGCCTGGCGCGCATCGGCCAGGTCCTGGGTCATGCGGGCGAAGGTGCGCGTGAGGCCCGCCAGTTCGTCACGTGAGGTCATGGCCGGCTTGGGCGACAGATTGCCCGCCGCCACCTCGCGCATGCCTTCGGCCAGCACCAGCAGCGGGCGCACCAGCTGGTTGCCCAGCAACACAGCCAGCAGCACCGCACCGAACACCGCCAGGAACAGCGCCAGGGTCAGCGTGCCGATGTACATGCGGCGCAGGCCTTCCCGGGCCAGGGCCCGTTCCTGGTATTCGCGGTTGGCGACTTGCACCGCCAGCGCGTCGGCCACCAGGGCGGCGGGCAAGGGCACCGACACCTGCAGAAAGCGCGGCTCTGCACTCAGACCCAGCCCGGGCGCCCGGACCAGAGCCAGCACCTTGATGTTCGCCCCCCCGGCCGCGATGATGGCCTCCAGCTCGCCGTCACTGCCCTCCTCCAGGCCTTCGATCTGCGCGATGACCCGGGCAATCCGGACCTGGCGCAACTGCGCCAGCGAAGGGCGCTGCGGCACCAGCTCGAACCGGGACATGCCCGAACTGCCGAGTGCCTGGCCACCCGCGCTCCACAACACCAGGTCCGAGGCCCCCAGCTGCTCACGGACACGTTCCAGCGCCAGCACCGCCGACGCGTCCGACACCCGGGCCAGGGCATCGGCCGCCGCCCGGGTCTTGCCCGAGAGGTCGGCGGTGAGCGTATCCAGGGCGGTCCGTCCGAGGTTCAGGCCGGCCGTCAACGCGGACTCGACCCGCACGTCAAACCAGCTCTCGATCGATCGGGAGACAAACTGGTAGGACACGGTGTAGATCAGCAGACCGGGCAGCACCCCCACCAGGCCGATGATGGCCGCCAGCTTGACCAGCAGCCGGCTGCCGAACTTCCCTTTTCGAAAGCGCAGCACCAGCTTGACCACCATCCACAGCAGCCCCAGGGCCAGCAGGGTGGCCACTGTGATGTTGACCGCCACCAGCCAGCCGAAGTTGGCCTCGTAGAGTGCCCGGTTGCGTGTGGCCACGGTCAGCAGGAACAGCAGCACCATGGCAACCCCGGTCGTGAAGACCAGGGCCGCCACCACCGCCCACTGGGTGGCGCGGGCGCCGCGCCGTGGTGGCTCCAGCCGTCCGGGGCCGGTTTCGGGCCAGCGCCGCTCGGGTGTGCTCACCGCAGCCCCTCCCGGATGCCCCGATGCAGGACATGGCGTCGTGAAAGCGGCTGCACGGGGTCCATGCTCATTCCTTGCGGAGGCTGTCATCGACCCCTGGCGCGGCCCTGCTGTCCGGTTCGATCAGGCCAGCATCGACTTCGCGCCCCGCCGGCGCCGACACACCAGCGGACACCGGCTCAAGGGCAGGAAGCTCCTCCACGGCATCCGGCACACGCAAGCGCCGCGTGACCTCGATGTCCCATGCCGGCTGATTGGCCACACCGATCTGGAACGGTCTGGGCAACAGCGTCAGGTCCAGCTGCATGCGCCATTCGACCCGATGGCGGGCGTCGGCCTCGATCTCCTCCGGTCCGGCCAGGCGCCAGCGGGTGGCCCGGCCAATCACGGCCAGGGCATCGGCCAGACTGTCGAAGTTCTGGTGCAAGGCGTATTGCAGGCCGGCGCCACCACCGCCGCCGGCGGGGCTGGTGGCCAGGCTCAGGCGCCAGCGACGGGTCAGGGGCTGGTAGGCCAGGCGCAGGGTGCGCTGCACGGTGGCCACGCGCCGATCGGTCCAGTACCAGCGTTGCCGGTAGACATCTGCCTGCCAGACAAAATACAGGGGAACCCCCCGCACCAGCACGTCCTCCACGGTGCGCGATGGCGCCAGATCGAGCCGGACGGTGAGGTAGAGGCCATCGGGAGCGCGCTGCAGCTGTTCGCGCAGCACCTGCGGCTGATTGGCACTGGCCCATCCGGCCAGACCCCAACACAGCAGTCCCAGCAGGACCAGCCGCCAGCCGGCCCTGGCCATTGCACGAACGCCGGCAAGAAGCCATCCGGCCGTGGGCTCAGGAACCGGCCTTGTCGATGCGTGCGTAGTAGAAACCGTCGTGCCCACCCGGCACATTGTCGTTGAACTGATGGCCGGCGATGCCCATTCCGGGCCGCAGATGCCCCACAGCGGGCTTGCGGGCCGCTTCAGTGTGGCGCGCCAGAAACGCCTGCACCTGCTCTTCGCCTTCCGCACGGAAAACCGAACACGTGGCATACACCAGCCGTCCGCCAGGGCGCAGCAGTGGCCAGAGGGCCTCCAGCAGGCCAGCCTGCACGCGGGCCAACTGTTCGACATCTCCCGGACGGCGCAGCCAGCGCACATCGGGGTGGCGGCGCACGATGCCGGAAGCCGTGCACGGTGCGTCCAGCAAAATGGCATCGAACTGGCGACCGTCCCACCAATGGGGGGGTTGCCCGGCATCGGCACAAACCACCCGCCCCTGCAGGCCCAGGCGGCGCAGGTTGTCGGTGATGCGCTCGCAGCGCGTCGCATCCACATCCAGTGCCAGCAGATCCAGATCGGCCCGCTCCAGCAGGTGAGCCGTCTTGCCGCCGGGCGCGGCACAGGCGTCCAGCACGCGCGGCCGACCCGGCACGGTCAGATCTTGCAGCAGCAGCGGTGCGGCCATCTGGGCTGCCGCATCCTGCACCGAGCAATCGCCCTGGGCGAAGCCCGGCAGACGGTCCACCGGCTGGGGGCGGTCCAGCACCAGCCCGTCTTCAGCGAACGGATGGCTGGCCATGCCCGCCTGACGCAGGCGCTCGGCATAGGCATCCCGCTCCAGGTGGCGCCGGTTGACCCGCAGGGCCATCGGACCCGGACGGTTGCTGGCCATCAGGATGTCCTGCCAGTGTGCCGGATGGTCCCGCTGCAGGCGTTCGACCCACCAGCGCGGGTGGTTCCAGCGCGCTTCAGGGATGTCCCGGACCTGTTCCAGCAAGGCCTCCGATTCGCGCAGATAGCGACGCAGGCAGGCGTTGATGAACGGGGCCTGGCGCTGGGTGGCACGCTGGTGCTTGGCCGCCTCGACGGTCTGGTTCACCAGGGTATGGGCGTTGTAACGGGGGTGCTGGATGTCGGCATCCGATGGCCGTTCATCGTTCGCGGTCGGGGGCTGCAGCAAGGCCAGGGCGGTCTGCAGCAGCGCACGCACCGCGGGGTCGGGGCGCCTGGGCGCCAGTTCGGACAGCAGGGCACGCGCCAGGCCAAGCTGACGCAGCACCTCGAAACTCAGGGCCTGGACCCCGGGACGCCAGAATGGGTCCAGTGCGGCCAGGCTGTCGGTGAGCGAGCGCCCCTGCTCGACCGCCTGCACGCAGGCGGCCACGCGTTGCAGTTGCTCGGACAGCGGCGGACTGCGGTGCGGTGTGGGGGTCGGGCTGGAAGAGGTCGGCAAGGAAGGAGGCAGGCGGTGTCAGCTCAGCGTCCAGCCCGGTGCATCGGGCTGTCGGGCACTATTGTCGCCGGCCCCGCGGGCCACGTCCTCCTTGTTCGCTGGCGGGTCGGCAGCCTCTTGCGGGCGTTCCAGCGGCAGGGGTCCCAGAACTCGTCCATAGATCCGTCGCACGCGCTGCTCCAGGGTCGGGTGTGAGTCGAGCCAGTGGGCGACGGCGCCCGGTTCGTTGCCCACCAGCAGCATGTGCTGCATGGTCGATCCGACCTGGCGGGGGACCACCCCGGCCCGGTGCTGTGTCATGACCTTGCGCAGCACACCCCCCAGGCCATCCCGGCTGCGGGTCCACTGCACCGCACGCGCATCGGCCAGGTATTCGCGCTGGCGCGAAACGGCGGCCTGCAGCGCGTGACCGGCCAGCCAGCCCAGCCAGCCCGCCGCCATGATGGCCAGGCCGATCAACGCGGCCACCATCCGCCGGTCCCGTTCGTCGGGTTCGAACAGGGTATGGCCCATGCGGTAAATCATCTCCAGACCGAACACCATGCCGGCCAGGCGCATGTTCAGCCGGGTGTCGCCCTCGCCGATGTGGCTGAACTCATGTGCGACCAGCCCCTGCAACTCCTCGCGCGTGAGGTGGTCCAGCGCGCCCTGGGTGACGGCCACCACCGCATCGTCCTCGTTCCATCCGGTGGCGAAGGCATTGATGCCGGCGTCCCTCGCCACCACCATCGGCGTCGGGCGTTTGAGCCCGGAGGCGATCGCCATCTCGTGGACGATGTTGACAAAGCGCTGCTCGTCCAGGTTGCCGGAGGGGCGGGCCTCGCGGGCACCCATCTGCTCGGCCAGCCGCACACCGCCGCCATCGGACAGCCGGGTGGTCTCCACCCACCACCCGCCCAGCACAAACAGCAGGGTGACACTGGTGTTCACCACCACAAAGTGCCGCGGCAGGCTGAAGTCGCCTGGCACCCAGAAGGCCCAGGTCAGGCCCCAGGCCAGCGCCAGGGCCAGGTTGACCGCCACCACCAGCAGGGCCACTGTCAGGGTGAACAGCCAGAGCAGCCGCCGGGTTTCGCCACGCGCATCGCGCTGGAACTCGAAGAAGCGCACGACTCGACGGGGTCCGGCTCAGAGGTGCGTCAGAGCTGGATGCGCAAGGTCTCGCGCTGCTCTTCGCTGGTGGTCGAATCCAGCATGGCCTGCGGCATGAAGCCGAACAGGCGGGCCACGATGAGGGCCGGGAACTGGGCCGCGGCGTCGTTGAATTCGAGCACGTGGTCGTTGTAGGCCTGACGGGCGAAGCCGACCCGGTTCTCAGTGCTTGACAGCTCTTCGCTGAGCTCGCGGATGGTCTGGTCCGCCTTCAGATCCGGATAGGCCTCGGCCACCGCGAACAGCCGTCCGAGCGCACCACCAAGCACCTGCTCGGCTCCCATGAGCGCACCCAGGGCGCCGGCATTGAGGGGGCTGCCTGCCGCCGTCTGTTCGGCTGTGCGAGCCTGGTTGCGCGCGGCAATCACCGCCTCCAGGGTCTGCGATTCGTGCGCCAGGTATTTGCGCGCGGCTTCCACCAGATTGGGAATCAGGTCGTAGCGGCGGCGCAATTGCACGTCGATCTGCCCGAACGCATTGGCAATCGCGTTCTTCAGCCTGACCAGCCGGTTGTAGACGCCGACCGCCCAGAACAGCACCACCGCGGCCACAGCCAGCCAGACCCACGTTGTCACGGACATTGCTCACACTCCTTGCCAGCCGGGACCACGACCCGGTTCGCCGCCTCACCCATCCGGTGGGCGCTGGCAATATACCCCACCCCCCGCCATCGGTCTGTGAACCAGGGCGCACCCACCATGAAAAACGCCCCCGGTCGGACAACCGGGGGCGTTCACACGCTGAACGGAGTCAGCGCTCAGGCGCTGCCATCAGGCTCACTCGGAACCAACCGCGTCGGCTGCACTTTCCGCCTGGTCGGCGGCCAGTGACAGGGCGTCGGCCTCGGCGATGGCACGGCGCTCTTCGTCGTCCATCTTTTCCTTGACCTTGCGTGCCTCGTGGTAGGCCATGCCGGTACCGGCGGGGATCAGGCGACCGACGATGACGTTCTCCTTGAGGCCACGCAATTCGTCGCGCTTGCCCATGATGGCCGCCTCGGTCAGCACGCGGGTCGTTTCCTGGAAGGAAGCGGCCGAGATGAACGAGTCGGTGGACAGCGAGGCCTTGGTGATGCCCAGCAGCACGTTGCTGTAGGTGGCCGGGATCTTGCCATCGGCGCGCAGGGCGTCGTTGGTGTTGAGGATCTCCGAACGCTCGACCTGCTCACCGGCGATGTAGGAGGAATCGCCCGGGTTCTCGACCACGACGCGGCGCAGCATCTGGCGAACGATCACCTCGATGTGCTTGTCGTTGATCTTCACGCCCTGCAGTCGGTAGACGTCCTGCACCTCATCGACGATGTAGCGGGACAGTTCCTCGATACCGAGCAGACGCAGGATGTCCTGCGGGTCGGCCGGTCCGTCGACCACGCTTTCGCCCTTGTTGACCACCTGGCCTTCGTGCACCAGAACGTTCTTTTCCTTGGGGATGAGCTCGTCCCAGACCTTGCCCTCGGGGTCGGTGATCTGCAGACGCACCTTGCCCTTGGTCTCCTTGCCAAACGACACGGTACCGGTCATTTCGGCCAGCATGCCCTTGTCCTTCGGCGAGCGGGCCTCGAACAGCTCGGCCACCCGCGGCAGACCACCGGTGATGTCGCGCGTCTTCTGGCCTTCGACCGGAATGCGCGCCAGCACATGGCCCGGACCCACTTCCTGGCCATCACGCACCTCCAGCAGGGCGCCGACCTGGAAGCCCACCGTCACTGCATGGTCGGTGCCGGGGATCTTGACCTCATTGCCCGTCGCATCGAGCAGTTTGACGACCGGGCGCACCACCTTGGCCGAGCCACGGTGTTTCGGATCGATCACCACCAGCGAGGACAGGCCGGTCACGTCGTTGACCTGCTTGGCCACCGTCAGACCCTCTTCCACGTTCTCGAACTTCACGGTACCGGCGTACTCGGTGATGATCGGGCGGGTCAGCGGATCCCAATTGGCCAGGATGGTGCCGGCCTTGATCTGCTGGTCGGGCTTGACCGCCAGGATGGCACCGTAGGGCACCTTGTGGCGCTCGCGCTCGCGGCCATGCTCGTCCTGGACGATGATCTCGCCGGAACGGGCGATCACCACCAGCTCACCCTTGGTGTTGGTGACGTAGCGCATGGTGGCATTGAAGCCCACCATGCCGGCCGACTTGGCCTCGACGCTGGACGCCACGGCCGCACGCGATGCCGCACCACCGATGTGGAAGGTGCGCATGGTCAGCTGGGTGCCGGGTTCACCGATCGACTGGGCGGCAATGACACCGACGGCTTCACCGATGTTGACCAGACCACCGCGGCCCAGGTCGCGACCATAGCACTTGGCGCAGATGCCAAAGCGCGTCTCGCAAGTCAGCGCGGTGCGGACCTTGACCTCATCAACACCCGCCGCCTCGATCTCGTCGAGCAGGTCCTCGTCCAGCATCTCGCCGGCCGGCACAATGACCGCGCGGGTTTCGGGGTGGATCACCTCTTCGGCGGTCACACGGCCCAGCACCCGGTCGCGCAGCGATTCGATGACTTCACCACCCTCGACAATGGCGCGCATCAGCGTACCGTTGCTGGTGCCGCAGTCCTGCTCGTTGACGACCAGGTCCTGGGTCACGTCCACCAGGCGGCGGGTCAGGTAACCGGAGTTGGCGGTCTTCAGCGCCGTATCGGCCAGGCCCTTGCGGGCACCGTGCGTGGAGATGAAGTACTGAAGCACGTTCAGACCTTCACGGAAGTTGGCCGTGATGGGGGTCTCGATGATGGAGCCGTCCGGCTTGGCCATCAGGCCGCGCATGCCGGCCAGCTGGCGGATCTGGGCCGCGGAGCCACGGGCGCCGGAGTCGGCCATCATGTAGATCGAGTTGAACGACTCCTGGTCGACTTCCTTGCCGGCCGCGTCGGTGGTCTTCTGCTTGGCCAGCTGGGCCATCATGACCTTGGAGATCTCGTCACCGGCCTTGCCCCAGATGTCCACCACCTTGTTGTAGCGTTCGCCAGCGGTCACCAGACCGGAGGCGTACTGCTGGGCGATTTCCTTGACCTCGGCCTCGGCCCGCTCGATCACCTGCTGCTTTTCCTGCGGCACCAGCATGTCGTCGACCGCGATCGAGATGCCGGCGCGGGTGGCCAGGCGGAAACCGTTCTGCAACAGCTTGTCCGCGAAGACCACCGTTTCCTTCAGTCCGCACTTGCGGAAGCTGGCGTTGATCAGGCGCGAGATTTCCTTCTTCTTGAGGGCTTTGTTGATGACCTCGAAAGGCAGGCCCTTAGGCAGGATCTCGGACAGCAGCGCACGGCCTACCGTGGTGTCCACCAGCCTGGTGGCGGGCACGAACTCGCCGGAGGCCTTGTCCCGCGTCCACTCGGTCAGGCGCACGCTGACCTTGGCCGTGATCTCCACCGCGCCATTGTCCAGCGCGCGCTGCAGCTCGGCCAGGTCGGCAAAGACCATGCCTTCGCCCTTGCCGTTGATGCGCTCGCGGGTGGCGTAGTACAGACCCAGCACCACGTCCTGCGAAGGCACGATGGAGGGCTCGCCGTTGGCCGGGAACAGCACGTTGTTGGAGGCCAGCATCAGGGTGCGGGCTTCCAGCTGGGCTTCCACCGACAGCGGCACGTGAACAGCCATCTGGTCGCCGTCGAAGTCGGCGTTGAAGGCGGCACAGACCAGCGGGTGCAGCTGGATGGCCTTGCC
>SBFU01000096.1 GCA_006227785.1 Burkholderiales bacterium | reverse complement strand
ATCGACGTCAATCCCACCAGGGCAGCAACCGTTTCATGGCCGCAACCTGCCCTCCGTGGTCTTCTCCATAGCCGGGTAGCGAATTGATGCATTCCGTCCATGCCCGGCTGCGCAGGATTTGCAGCAACGTCTTCAGTGCGGGCGTTTCGAGCGCCGATTTGAGGCAGACCAGCAGGTAGCGTTCTTCCGTGAGGGGAACAAAATCGAGGTTGGCCGCGCGGGCAGCATATTCGGCACCCAGCCCCACGTCGGCCGAGCCTTCAAAAACCGCCCGGGCAGTGGCCGCGTGCGAGGCTTCGACGTGGTCAAAACCATGGATGTCTGCCGGCACAATGCCATGCTGCTGCATGAGCTCTTCCAGCAGCAGGCGTGTGCCTGTTCCCTTGGCCCGATTGACCAGGCGCGCGCGCGTGCGGACCACGTCGTTCAGGTTGGCAAGGCGCAAGGGATTGCCCCGCTTGACGATCAGACCTTGGGATCGTCGGGCAAATCCGATGATCTTGTGGGTGCCTGGGCGAAGCAGTGGTTTGTAGGTGCGCGCACTGAGGCTGCCCGCCGCTGCGAATGGCTGGGTGTGGAAACCTGCCACCAGGCAACGACCTTCGTTGAGTGCCCGAATGGCATCGACACTGCCACTGAAGCGGATGTCGAGGTGCAGGCGCTGGCGTGGGGGGTGACACAGTGTGCTGACGCCGGCGGCCACCTCTTGCAGCACGTTCAGTGCGTGGTCGTGGCTGGCGTACATCACCAGTTCATGACCGGAGGCCATGCCATCGCTGTCGAGGACCTGGGAAAAAACGCGCTCCAGATCGGCCTTGAGCGATGCCAGCTGCGGACCGAGACGGGCCTGGGCCAGGCGTTCGGCCATGAGCAGGCGTTGCCCCACCGGACTCAGCACGGCGGCCTGGCCGCGTTCCCAGACCAGAAGCTCATGTCCGAGCTCGGATTCCCACTGGCGCAGCAGGCCCCAGACGTGGCGGTATGAGAGGCCGACCGCGCGCGCGGCGGCCGAGATGGAGCCGCGTTCGTGCACCGCGTGCAGCACATCCATCATGGGGTTGCGCATGGGGGCGGCCGGAGCAGGCACAGCCGCATCGGGCCGCAGGGTATAGGTGAGCTCGACATGTCGCATACCGCAAGTGTGCCCGACACCCGAAGGTATGAATCAGATTGCCTATGTGAATGGGTTCATACCGCGTCTTCACGTAGCCGAAACGCGCCCCTGAGTGGTTATGCTGCGGCGCAATGAATACCTTTTCGGACAGCCTGTCGACTGCCTTGCAACTGCTCGTCTCTGCAGACCCGGGCTTGTGGACCATCGTCATGCGGTCGCTGGCCGTCAGTGCCACGGCTTGCCTGATCGGTTGTGGCATCGGTCTGGCGCTCGGCGCCGGGCTGGCTGTGTCGCGCTTCGCGGGCCGGGGTGCCGTGCTGGTGGTGCTCAACACCTTGCTGGCGCTGCCTTCGGTGGTGGTCGGTCTGGTCATTTATCTGTTGCTTTCTCGCTCGGGGCCATTGGGTTTTCTGGGGTGGCTGTTCAGCTTCCAGGCCATGGTGCTGGCCCAGGTGGTGCTGGTCGTGCCGGTGGTCACGGCGCTGACCCGCCAGGTGGTGGAGGACGCCGACCAGGCCAACGGCGAGCAACTGGCCTCACTTGGCGCCAGGCCCTGGCTGCGCAGCCTGATACTGGCCTGGGATGAGCGCTTCGCGCTGCTGACGGTGGTGATCACGGCCTTCGGCCGTGCCATTTCAGAGGTCGGAGCGGTGATGATCGTGGGGGGCAACATCGAGGGCTTCACGCGGGTCATGACCACCGCCATCGCGCTGGAGACCAGCAAGGGCGACCTGCCGCTGGCACTGGGTCTGGGGCTGGTGTTGCTGGGGGTGGTGCTGTTGCTCAATGTGCTGGTCGGTCTGTTGCGCCGCTGGCGTGAGCGTGCCGACACCCTGCCATCCGGCTTGATCGCGACATGACCGGGATGCCAATGACCGATGTGGTGGCGCTGCTGGATGGTGTGTCCGTCCGTCTGGGGTCGGCGGCACAGGTGCCGGCGTTGACCGATGTGACGCTCAAGCTGCGCGCCGGCGAGCGGGTGGCGCTGGTTGGCGCCAATGGCAGTGGCAAGAGCACCCTGTTGCGCTGTCTGCATGGACTCTTGCCACTCAGTGAAGGCCGGTTGCAACGCCTGCCAGGCATTCGCATGGCCATGCTGTTCCAGCGGCCACATCTGCTGCGGCTGAGCGTGCGCCGCAATGTGGCGCTGGGACTGTGGTTGTCGGGCCTGCCCTGGAAGGAGGCCGGTGTGCGTGCCGAGCAGGCGCTGCGACGGGTCGGGCTGGAGCACCTGGCGTCCCGCAACGGCAGGGCCTTGTCCGGAGGGCAACAACAACGGGTTGCGCTGGCCCGGGCCTGGGCGCTGCGTCCTGATGTCTGGTTGCTGGATGAGCCCACGGCCAGCCTGGATCCGCATGCCAAGCGTGACGTCGAGGCGCTGATCGCCGAGTTTGGAAGAGAGCCTGCGGCAACGGGGGCGCGCCTCCCCACGTTTGTCTTTGCCAGCCACAACCTGGGTCAGGTCAAGCGCCTGGCCAGCCGCGTCATTTACCTGGAGCAGGGGCGGGTGCTGGCCGACCTGCCCGTGGGCGATTTTTTCAACCCGGAGTGCCTGGCGGCGTGTTCGCCGCAGGCCAGCGAATTCGTCAAAGGAGAATCTGCATGAAAACCTTCCGCTTTTCCCGTCGTGAGTTGGCCCATCAACTGGCTGCCGCCGGGATGCTGGCCGTCGGTCTGCTGGCGGGCGCTGCCGCCCAGGCCCAGAGCAGCATCGTTGTCGCCTCGACCACATCCACCGAGCAGTCGGGCCTGTTTGGCCACATCCTGCCGCAGTTCAAGCAGGCCACCGGCATCGACGTCAAGGTGGTGGCTCTGGGTACCGGCCAGGCCATCGACATGGCGCGCCGCGGGGACGCGGATGTGCTGTTCGTGCACGACAAGGTGGCTGAAGAGAAATTCGTGGCCGACGGCTTCGGCGTCAAGCGGCTGGAGGTGATGTACAACGACTTCGTGCTGGT
>SBFU01000335.1 GCA_006227785.1 Burkholderiales bacterium | reverse complement strand
TGCGACCTGCTGATCGCCTACCACCACGTGACCCAGCCGATCCAGCTCGACGCTTCGCGCTACGAGATGCTGCAGCTGGGTCGGGAAACCCTGTCGCCCTACGCCAAGCCCGACGGCAACGGGCGCCCGCTGTACGCCTTGCCCGGCAGCGCTGCCCAGCCCTTGCCCTACCTGGCCTATGCGCCCGGTGCCTACCTCGGGCGTGTGCTCGACCAGGTGCTCAAGCAGGGCGGATCGCCGCTGCATCTGGATCGGATCTACGAAACCGACATGGCCGAGGGCCTCAAGGCCATGGCCATGGAAGGTCACGGCATCGCCTTTCTGCCGGCCAGCGCGGTGCGCCGCGAACTGCGTTCGAAAAAGCTCGTGCTGGCCGGTGGTGGCTTCGACGCCGAGCTCGACATCCGCATCTACCGCGCGCGGCCCCATGAGAACCAGAAGGGCAAGCGGGCCGTCCAGGTGTTCTGGAACCGGCTGGCCGAAAGCCTGGCCCGCCATCCGGGCTGAGCCGGCGAATCGCGGCAACCCCAACTCCCCGCGGTCTGCACATGGCGTCATGCCGGATGTGCATTGGCGCCCGGCAGGGCGTCTGCGTACCATCCGCGCAGCCCATCGTTCGGAGCCTCCCATGAGCCTGACCCGCCTTCGGCGCTGCCTTTTCGCACTGGTGTGCCTTTTGTCGGCCTCGGCCGCACAGGCCCAGGTGGACGACCTGCTGGACCGCATCAGGGCGGACGGCAAACTGGTGCTTGCGCACCGCGAATCTTCCGTGCCGTTTTCCTACCTTGACGCCCAGGGTCGGCCCGTCGGTTACGCGCTGGACATCTGCCTGCGACTGGCACGGGCGGTGCAGCAGGCCCTGTCCATGGAGCGGCTGGAGGTGGCCTACCTCCCGGTCACACCGGCCAACCGCATCGAGGCGATCGAAAAGGGGCTGGCGCAGCTTGAGTGTGGCTCCACCACCAACAACGCGGCACGGCGCAAGCAGGTCGACTTCACCATCCCGCACTTCATCACCGGGGCCCGCTTCCTGGTCAAGGCCGGGCGTCCGATCGACCGGATCGACCACCCCGAAATGCGCAAGGTGGTCTCGACCCGCAACACCACGCCGCTGACTGCCCTGCGGCGCATCGACTTCGAGCGCATGCTGCGGCTGGAGATCATCGAGGCCGAGGACCACCAAGCCGCCGTGCGCATGGTGGAGGAGGGCAAGGCCGATGCCTTCGCCATGGACGATGTGCTCCTCTACGGACTGGCGGCAGGGCGCGCCGACCCTCGGTCGCTCAAGGTGGTGGGGCGCTTTTTCACCACCGAACCGCTGGCCATCATGCTGCCCCGAAACCAGCCCGGCTTCAAGAAAATCGTGGACGACGAGATGCGGCGCCTGATCTACAGCGGCGATATCCGCGAGATCTACCGGCGCTGGTTCGAAGCCCCCATTCCGCCCAACAACGTCGCGCTGAACCTGCCCTCCAGCTACCTGCTGCGCGATCTGTGGAAGTACCCCACCGACAAAATGCCCTGAGTCAGCCGCTGCCGGCCAGCCCCCGGTTTGAGACAATCGGGGCATGAACGCTTCCGCCACCCAGCCCGATACCCTGACCCTCACCCGACCCGACGACTGGCACCTGCACGTGCGTGACGGTGCCGTGCTCGACACCGTGGTGCCGCACACGGCCGCCCAGTTCGGCCGCGCCATCATCATGCCCAACCTCAGGCCGCCGGTGACCACCGCGGCCCAGGCCCTGGCCTACGCCGGGCGCATCCGCGCCGCGGTGCCGGCGGGCGTCAGCTTCGAACCCCTGATGACGCTGTACCTGACCGACAACCTGCCGGCCGATGAGATCGTCCGCGCCAGGGACGCCGGTGTGGTGGCCTGCAAGCTCTACCCGGCTGGTGCCACCACCAACAGCGACGCGGGCGTGACCGACATCCGCAAGACCTATCGGACGCTGGAGGCCATGCAGAAGGCCGGCATGCTGCTGCTGGTGCATGGCGAGGTGACCAGTCCCGACATCGACCTGTTCGACCGGGAGGCCGTGTTCATCGAGGACAAATTGGAACCGCTGCGCAAGGACTTCCCGGGCCTGAAGATCGTGATGGAGCACATCACGACCCGGGAGGCTGCGCAGTACGTGGACGGGGCCGACGCCAACCTCGCTGCCACCATCACCGTGCACCACCTGCTGTTCAACCGCAACGCCATCTTCACCGGCGGCATCCGTCCCCACTATTACTGCCTGCCGGTGCTCAAGCGCGAAACCCATCGCCAGGCCCTGGTGGCGGCGGCCACCAGCGGCAGTCCCAAGTTCTTCCTGGGCACCGACAGCGCGCCGCATCCGGCACACCTCAAGGAACACGCCACCGGCTGTGCCGGCTGCTACACCGCCCATGCGGCCATGGAGATGTACGCCGAGGCCTTCGAGGCTGCAGGTGCACTGGACAAGCTGGAAGGCTTTGCCAGCTTCTTCGGCGCCGACTTCTATGGCCTCCCGCGCAACACCGGCACCATCACCCTGCGCAGACAAAGCTGGACGCCGCCCGAGCGTTATCCCTTTGGCGAGGCCGAGCTCAAGCCGCTGCGCTCAGGGGAATCCCTGCCCTGGAAGCTGGTCGCCTGAACCCATGTGCGTCCTGGCCCCTTCGGTCCAGACCTGGCCGTCGCCCGACTGGGCGCAGCCCTGGAATGCGCCGTTTGCGAGCGACGGCATGGCGGTGCGCACAGCCTGCGAACAAGGTGTGCCGCTGCCTCAGGCGCTGACGCAGCGCATCGGTCCTGGTGGACCGCGCTTCGTGCCACAGGCCGAACTGCCGGAAGGCATGGCCTATGAAAGGTTCATCTTCGAGAAAGGCGCTGTGCCCACCCGCGAGGGTCTGCACGACTTCTTCAATGGCCTGGTCTGGATGCGCTTTCCCGCCACCAAGCGCCTGCTCAACCGCTGGCAGGCGGCCGAAATCGCCAAGTCGGGCGTGGGCGACGTGCGCGGTCCGGTGCGCGATGCCATCACCCTGTTCGACGAAAACGCGGTTCTGCTGCAGGCGCCTGACGCCGTCTGGCCGGCGCTGCTGGCACGCGAG
>SBFU01000112.1 GCA_006227785.1 Burkholderiales bacterium | reverse complement strand
TGTTGCCCCGTGTCGCGTTCGAGTAGGGGCAGACCTGGTGCGCGGTGTCGACCAGGTCCTGGGCCACGGCGCGGTCCAGGCCGGGCAGGCTGACCGACAGCCGCACGGCAATGCCGAAACCGGCCGGAATCGGGCCAATGTCGACTTCCGCGTCGATCGAGGCATCGGCCGGCACGGCCACCTTCTTCATGCCGGCCACGTGCTTGAGCGCGCCCATGAAGCAAGCCGAGTAACCGGCAGCAAACAGCTGCTCCGGATTGGTGGCGGTACCGGCGCCGCCCAGTTCCTTGGGTGGGGACAGGCGCACATCCAGCAGGCCATCGTCGCTGCGCGAGCTGCCTTCGCGGCCACCGGTGGTGTGGGCACGGGCGGTGTAGAGAACTTTGTCGAGGCGGGTGGTCATGCTTGTTTCCTTTCGTTGATGACGGCCAAACGGCCGGCGGCTGGGTGAGGGGAGATCAGGTCATCAGGCGCTCGCGCAGGCGCCGGATCTGGCCTGTGAGGGCGGTGACTTCGTCCACGTTGCACTGCACGGCCTGCAGGATGCAGCCCGGGATGCGGCGCGCCGGTTCCTTGAGCTGGCGCCCGCGCGGTGTCAGCCGGATCAGCACGCGCCGTTCATCCCTGGTGTCGCGCAGGCGGGTCAGCAGGTCCTGGGCTTCCATCCGCTTGAGCAGCGGGGTCAGGGTGCCCGAGTCAAGAAACAGGCGTTCGCCCAGTTCCGACACGGACAGGCCGTCGCGCTCCCACAGCACCAGCAGCACGAGGTACTGGGGATAGGTCAGGTCCAGTTCGTCGAGCAGGGGCTTGTACAGGCGCGTCATGGCCAGCGATGCCGAGTGCAGCGCGAAGCACAGCTGATGATCCAGCTGGAGCAGGGCGTCGGACGGTGCTTTCATGCCCACACTGTGCCTCACAATTAGATTGTGCACAATTTAATTGTGAGTAACCTTTCTAGGGGAAGGGGCATCGGCTTCAGGCCACGAGCGCGGGGGTCTGCATGGCTTCGACCTGTTCGTGCAGCATGTCGACCTGTCCCTGCCAGTAGTCGCGTGTGCCGAACCACGGAAAACTGACCGGGAAGGCCGGGTCGTCCCAGCGCCGGGCCAGCCAGGCGCTGTAATGGATGAGCCGCAGTGTGCGCAGCGGTTCGATCAGCACCAGTTCACGCCGGTCAAACGGACGGAATTGTTCATAGCCATCGAGCAGCGCCGACAGTTGTGCGTTCTGTTGGGCTCGTTCGCCAGAAAGCAGCATCCACAGGTCCTGTATGGCCGGACCGCTGCGTGCATCGTCCAGGTCGACGAAGTGAGGGCCACCGCCGGGCAGGTCGACCGGTGTCCAGAGGATGTTGCCCGGATGGCAGTCGCCATGCAGACGCAGGGCCGACGCTGCGCTGCCATTGAGGGCCGGGTGGCGGGCGACCAGGGCCAGGGCTTCGTCGCAGGCCTTGCGCCAGGCGCTTTCCACCTCGGGAGCCATGGCTCCGCCCTCCAGCAGCTCGTCGCGTGCCGCCAGGCCGAAACTGGCCAGGTCCAGCGCCGGTCGGCTGCTGAAGGCGCGAACCTCGCCAACGCCGTGGATGCGCGCCAGAAACCGCCCAATCCATTCAAGCACCTCGAAATCGTCCAGTTCGGGGCGACGCCCGCCGCGGCGGGGACTGACCGAAAAATGGAATCCGGCGTGCACATGCAGCGTCTGGCCACCAATGGCCAGCGGGGCCACCACAGGCACTTCGGCTGCCTGCAGCTCGGCCGAGAACGCATGCTCTTCCAGGATCTGCTCCGCCCGCCAGCGGCCAGGACGGTAGAACTTCAGGACCAGCTGGGTGTGCCCCTCCAGGGGTTCTTCGAGGCCCGCCTGGTAGACCCTGTTTTCGAAGCTGTTGAGGGAGCTCAGACGTCCATCGCCCCAGAGGCCCAGCGATTCCAGCGCGTCCTGCACCAGGTCAGGGGTCAGGCGCGAATAAGGGTGCAGATCGGCAGGGTCTTCACAGGACATGCCCGATTGTCGTCGCATCGACATGGCTTTCCGTATCATCGGCGCATGCGTCCGAAACCGTCCCGTCCGAAAGCTGTGCCGACCCTGCAGGAGCAACTGCCCGAGCTGCGTGAAGGCCAATCGGTGGAACTGCTCAAGGAGCTGCACATCCTCACCCGCGAGGGGCGGCTCAACCAGGACACCCGGCGCAAACTCAAGCAGGTCAACCACCTGGTGCAATTCATCGAGCCGCTGCTGGGGCAGGTGCTGGCCGATCGTGGCGACGTGACGCTGGCCGACCATGGTGCGGGCAAGTCCTACCTGGGCTTCATCCTGTATGACCTGTTCTTCAGACCACGGGGTGTCGGCACCGTCTGGGGTATCGAGGTTCGCAACGAACTGGTGGACCGTTCGCAGGCGCTGGCACATCGGCTGGGCTTTGACCGCATGCGCTTCCTGGCCTGCACGGTGCAGCAGGCGCTGGACCACCCTGACCTGCCACCGGCCATCGATGTGGTGACCGCCTTGCATGCCTGCGACACGGCCACCGACGATGCGATCGACTTCGGCCTGGCCAGGCAGGCCCGCTTCATGGTGCTGGTGCCCTGCTGCCAGGCCGAAGTGGCGGCGGTTCTGCGTCGCCACAAGGCGCTGAGCCTCTCGCGCACGCCGCTGGCCGAAATCTGGCGGCACCCGCTGCACACCCGCGAGTTCGGCAGCCAGATCACCAATGTGCTGCGTTGTCTGCGGCTGGAGGCCCATGGCTACGAGGTGACGGTGACCGAGCTGGTCGGATGGGAGCATTCGATGAAGAACGAGCTGATCCTGGCCCGTAGAATGGCAGCCCCTCGACCGCGCGTTCAGGAACAGGCCGCCGCCCGCTTGCGCGAGATGCTGCAAGAGCTGCACCTGCCCGAACTGGCTGCCCGTTTTGCGGTCTGAACTCAAGAAGGCGTCTGCGCCGTCAGGCGCCAGAACCCAAAGACGACGGGTGTCCGGTCGTGACGACCCGATGGGCGCCAGACCGACCGGTCCGGCTGCCACCGACCCCACTGGAGACCCCGCATGGTGACCGACTTCAACTTTCTTCTGCAGTCCA
>SBFU01000217.1 GCA_006227785.1 Burkholderiales bacterium | reverse complement strand
ATCGTCGCCATGAGCGTGACCGGCGAGCAACCCACCAGCGGCTCCTATTTCGATGTCATCGAGCCGACCGACCGCGACATGCAGCTGCGCCCGGACCCGTCGACCGTGCGCATCGTGCCCTGGGCCAGCGACCCCACCGCCCAGGTCATCCACGACTGTTTCGACCACACCGGCAAGCTGGTGCCCTACGCCCCGCGCTCGGTGCTGCGTCACATCTGCGGTCTCTACGAAGCCGAGGGCTGGTCGCCAGTGATCGCGCCCGAGCTCGAGTTCTACCTGACCGCGCGCAACACCGACCCCAACACCCTGCTGCGCCCGCCGGTGGGCCGCAGCGGCCGGGCGGAGACCTCGCGCCAGGCCTATTCGATCGACGCGGTCAACGAGTTCGACCCGCTGTTCGAGGAGATCTACGAGTACTGCAACCTGATGGAGCTCAACGTCGACACCCTGATCCATGAGATCGGGGCCGGCCAGATGGAGATCAACTTCTTCCACGACCACCCGCTGGGCCTGGCCGACGAGGTGTTCTTCTTCAAGCGCACGGTGCGCGAGGCCGCTCTGCGGCACGACATGTACGCCACCTTCATGGCCAAACCGATCGCCGGCGAGCCCGGCAGCGCCATGCACATCCACCAGAGCATCGTCGACAAGGCGAGCGGAAAGAACATTTTCAGCAACGCCGATGGCAGCCCCAGCGAAGCCTTCTTCCACTACATCGGCGGCCTGCAGCGCTACATTCCGGCGGCCATGGCGCTGGTGGCGCCCTATGTCAACAGCTACCGCCGCCTGTCGCGCCACACCGCGGCGCCCATCAACATCGAGTGGGGTTACGACAACCGCACCGTGGGCATCCGCTCGCCCATCTCCAGCCCGGCTGCGCGCCGGGTCGAGAACCGGGTGATCGGCGCCGATGCCAACCCCTATGTCGCCATGGCCATGACGCTGGCCTGCGGCTACCTGGGCATCAAGAACCGGATCAAGCCCAAGCCGGAGATGAAGGGCGACGCCTACCTGGCCCCCTACGCGCTGCCGCGCAGCCTGGGCGAGGCGCTGGACTGGCTGCGCCGCGAGTCCGACCTGCACGAGGTGCTGGGCCAGGAGTTCGTGACCATCTACACCGAGATCAAGGAACTCGAATTCGAGGAGTTCATGAAAGTGATCTCGCCCTGGGAGCGCGAACACCTGCTTCTGCACGTCTGATCCCCGAATCCAAGGACATTGCCATGAACACCTCCACCCTGATCGCCCCACCGGTGCTGGTCCAGCGCGCCGAGAAGCACGACACCAAGGCCATCCAGGCGCTGGACAGCGCGCACTTCCTGCACCCGTTCACCGACCACGGTGACCTGGCCACCCGTGGCGCGCGGGTCATCACCCGCGCCGAAGACATTTATGTGTGGGACTCCGAAGGCCAGAAGATCCTGGACGGCATGAGCGGCCTGTGGTGCGTCAACGCCGGCTACGGCCGCAAGGAGCTGGCCGATGCGGCCTACCGGCAGATGATGACGCTGCCCTTCTACAACAGCTTCTTCCAGACCACCAATGTGCCGGCGGTGCAGCTGGCGACCAAGCTGGCGCAGCTGGCGCCCAAGGTGGGCGGGCGCAGCTTCAACCATGTGTTCTTCAGCAGCAGCGGCTCCGAGAGCAACGACACCAACGTGCGTCTGGCGCGCCGCTACTGGGACCTGCTGGGTCAACCCCAGCGCAAGGTCATCATCAGCCGCCACAACGCCTACCACGGCTCGACCATGGCCGGCGCCTCGCTGGGCGGCATGAGCGGCATGCACGCCCAGGGGGACCTGCCGATCCCCAACATCGTGCACATCGAACAGCCCTACCACTTCGAGAACGCGAACCCGGGCGAGAGCCGCGACGACTTCGGCATCCGGGCCGCGCGCTGGCTGGAGGAAAAGATCCTGGAGGTCGGCCCCGACAAGGTGGCGGCCTTCATTGCCGAGCCGGTGCAGGGCGCCGGGGGGGTCATCATCCCGCCGCAGACCTACTGGCCCGAGATCCAGCGCATCGTCGACCAGTACGGCATCCTGCTGATCTCCGACGAGGTCATCTGCGCCTTCGGCCGCCTGGGCCACTGGTTCGCCTACGAGAAGTTCGGCTACCGCCCGGACATGATCACCTTCGCCAAGGGCGTGACCAGCGGCTACATCCCGCTGGGTGGGGTCATGGTCGGTGACCGGGTCGCGCAGGTGCTGATCGACAAGGGGGGCGAGTTCAACCACGGCTACACCTACAGCGGCCACCCGGTGGCCTGCGCGGTGGCCCTGGCCAACCTGGAGCTGATGGAGCGCGAGGGCCTGCCGCAGCGGGTGCGCGAGGACACCGGTCCCTACCTGGCCCAGCGTTTCGCCGAGCTCAACAGCCATCCGCTGGTGACCGAGGCCGAAACCTGCGGCTTTGTGGCCGGCCTGGTGCTGGTCAAGGACAAGGCGCGGCGCGAGATGTTCGACCCTGACCTGGCGGTGGGCATGGTCTGCCGCGGCCACTGCTTCCGCAACGGCCTGATCATGCGCGCCGTCGGAGACCGCATGATCATCGCGCCGCCCCTGAGCATGACCCGGGCCCAGATCGACGAGATGATGGACCTGATCGTGCGCTGCCTGGACGCGACGCAAGCCGAACTGCGCGAGCGGGGATGGTTGGTTTGAGTCGATTTTTTGATACAGTGAACCTTGCCCCATTTTGGGGAAAGCTCAGGCCCGCAAATTGCTAGATGTGCATGGCGTCCGCCTGTCGTAGTGGGACCTTCTTCACCTTTCCGGAGAATTCTTCATCATGAAAAAACACGTTCTCGTACTGGCGATGGCTGCGGCCTTCCTGGTGGCCTGTGGCAAAAAAGAAGAGCCGGTGGCCGCCGCGCCGGCCGAGTCGGCACCCGCTGCAGCCGCCCCTGCGGCACCTGCAGGACCGGTCCTGGATGATGAAAAGGTCCTGAACATCTACAACTGGCCCGACTACATCACCGAGACCATGATCGCCGACTTCGAGAAGGAGTTCGGCATCAAGGTCAACTACGACACCTTCGAGAACAACGAGGCCCTGCACGCCAAGCTGGTGGCCGGCAA
>SBFU01000007.1 GCA_006227785.1 Burkholderiales bacterium | reverse complement strand
TTCGGCGAGCACAAGGCAGACGTGCTCAACGTCATCCCGCCCCACCACGCCGGCAATATCGCCAAGGCCACCGGACTCACCAATGACAAGGGCTGGTGCTCGGTCGACATGCTGACCATGGAATCGACCGTGCACAAGGACATCTGGGTGGTCGGCGACTCCAGCGTCCATGGCGACCTTCCCGTTTATGCGGCGCCCAAGTCGGCGCACACCGCGGTGACCCAGGCCAAGGTCGCGGTCGGTGCGATCATCGCCAAGCTCAACGGCCAGCCCGCGCCGGTGCCCTACTTCGTCAACACCTGCTACAGCATCGCCGCTCCGGACTGGGGTTTCTCGGTGGTGCATGTATACAAGGTGGAAGATGGCAAGCTGATCTACGTCAAGGAGGCTGGCGGCATCTCGCCGATCGACACGCCTGCGATCACCGCGCAGCGCCGGCTCGAGGCCGAGTACGCGGTGGGCTGGCTGAGGAACATCATGGCGGATGCGTTCGCCTGAATTCACGGCGGGGGGGATCCCGCCTCATTTGTACCAATGGCGGGTTTGCGCGCCTGACAAAAAAAGAACTGAAGAACATTTCATAAGGAGAGTGCCATGAATTACTTGAATGGTTTCACACGCTGGATCGCAGGGCTGTCTCTGGCCCTGTTCGCGCTGGGGGCTCAGGCAGCGCCGGCGCCGGCGCCCAAGCCGGTCAATATGCAGAAATGTTATTCCTGCCATGACAACATCGAGGAATTCCACGCCAAGGGCAAGCACGCCAAGGTCAATTGCGCGAGTTGTCACACCGGCACGGATGAACACCTCGCCAGCAAGGACAAGAAGGCCGTCAAGCCGGTCACCATCATGGACCACCGTGCCTGCGCGACCTGTCACAAGGACCAGTACGAGTCCTTCGTCAGGCTCAACTATGACTCGCCTGCTCGTCTCGAGAAGGCCACCTTCAAGGGCCGCTCGCCGCTGTTCGACAAACTGATGGAAGGTTACGGCTTCACCAAGGAGCACGGTGAGCCGCGTTCGCATGCCTTCATGCTGGTTGACCAATGGGTGGTCGACCGCGGCTTCGGTGGACGTTTCCAGTTCAAGGACTGGACCTACAACACCAAGGCCGAAGCGGCAGCCAACAGCGCCTGGGACGTGATCGTCGACAAGGAACCGTCGACCTCAGACCAGAAGAAATTCATGCGCCAGACCGTGACCGCGGTCAACCCGGTGTGCATGAACTGCAAGACGCAGGATCACATCCTGGATTGGGCCTACAAGGGCGACAAGCATCCTGCCGCCAAATGGGACCGCACCTCCAAGCCGGTTGAGTTTGCCCGTGCCATGAAGCACCCGCTCAACTGCTTCATGTGCCATGACCCGCACTCCACCGGTCCGCGCGTCGTGCGTGACGCCCTGATCGAGGCTGTCGTGGATCGCAACGAGGGCACGTACCCGATGGATGCGGAGAAGAGCAAGAAGACGACCATGACCAAGGTTACCTTCGATCGTGACGGCAAGCCTTTCCGTGCCATCGGTCTGCTCAACAAGGCTGATTCCAACCTGATGTGTGCCCAGTGCCATGTGGAGTACAACTGCGGTGGCGGCTTCGATTGCGCCAATCCGGCCAACCCCGGCCAAGCCTTGACGTCCGCCGACGGCGCCAAGACGGTCGGCATGGCCGATCCGCGCACCAACCTGTTCACCTGGGTCAATGTGTTTGGCTACAAGGACAAGATGGTGGGGCAGTTCAACTTCAAGGACTTCCAGCACGCCAGCACCGGCGCCTTGCTGCCGAAGATCCAGCACCCGGAAATGGAAACCTACTGGGGCTCCAAGCACGAGAAGGCGGGCGTGCAGTGCAAGGATTGTCACATGGGCAAGGCCAAGAACGCTCAGGGCAAGACCTACACCAACCACCAGCAGAAGTCGCCCAAGTCGATGCTCAAGGAGACCTGCCTCAGGTGTCACACCGACTGGACCGAGCATGATGCGTTGTACAACATGGAGGCCATCCAGAACTACACCCGTGGCAAGATGGCCAAGGCCGAATTCTGGATCGCCAACCTGATCGACGCCATCATGAAGGCGAAGGACGTCGGGGTCTCCCAGGAGGTGCTGAACAAGGCCTTTGACTACCAGTACGACGCCACTCTGTACTGGGAATGGTGGACCGCCGAGAACTCCGATGGCTTCCATAACCCGCAGGACGCACGCGAGTCTCTGACCCGCTCTATCGATGCTTCCCAGGAAGGGATCGCCATGCTGAAGAAGGCGATGGCCGAGGTGAAGGGCGGGGCGGCCTCCGCTGCTGCAGCACCGGCGGCGGAGAAGAAGTACTGACCGCCTGATACAAGGCCAATCCAGAACTGTTTCTCCAGAGTCACAGGGGAATCGGCAAAAGCCGTATTCCCCTGTTTTTTTGGCTCACTGAACGCTTGGGAAATGTCTGCCGGAACAGGTTTTTCCGGCATTTGTAAGTGTCAAACCGTGTGGTTTCGGATAAGCTTCGCGGTGCTGTTTCAATCTCTCTATCGATGACGCAAAGTATTCTTTCTGCCCAGGGACTTGCCTGCGAACGCGGCGAGCGACTGCTGTTCAAGAACCTGGGATTCGACTTGGCGGAAGGCGAGGCCTTGCTGGTTCGGGGTGGCAATGGCCACGGCAAGACCAGTCTGCTGCGCATACTCTGCGGCCTTTCAAGCCCTGCGGTGGGTGAAGTGCGCTGGCGCGGCCAGCCCATCGCCAGCGAGCATGAACAGTACTGCCGGGAGATGGCCTATGTGGGGCACGTCAACGGCATCAAGGACGACCTCACCCCCTTGGAGAACCTGCGCCTCGCTGCCGCACTGGACGGCCGCGACCTGGATGTGCCTGCGGCTGTGGCTGCGCTGGAGCAGGTGGGCCTGTCGCGCTGCCTCGATTTCCCAGCCCGGGTGCTTTCTTTCGGCCAGCGCAGGCGCGTCGCGCTGGCGGGGCTGATGACCGCTGGCGCCTTGCTGTGGATCCTCGACGAGCCGCTGACCGGCCTCGATGTTCACGGCGTCGCCATGGTTGAAAAGCTGATTCGCGATCACGTCGTGGCGGGGGGGATGGCGAT
>SBFU01000032.1 GCA_006227785.1 Burkholderiales bacterium | reverse complement strand
CGCATCGAGCAGGAACAGGCCGATTTTGATGCCAGTGGTGCCAAGATCCAGGCGGTGCGCTCGGTCCACCTGCGCCTGCTCAAGGACCTGTTTGCGCTGCTGAGCACCACCCACCTGAAGGTGGAGGTCAATGAGCTGGCGCGCGCCTTGCGACAGCCGGGCATCAAGCTGGGGGTTCGCCGTGCCTACGGCCAGACTTTCGAGCGCCTGCGGGCCGGCCTGGCGCAGACCGAGCGTCTGCGCGACGAAATCCAGGCCATGCTCGAAGGCAGTTTCAAGGGTCTCAACGCCGAGTACGGTTTTTCACTGCAGGCACCGCCACCGCCTGCGCTGGCACGCTTCTACACCGATCTCGACCAGATCGAGAAGAGCCATCTGCAGTACCTCAGCCTGGGCAATGCCTTGCGGCTGGCCCAGCCCGAGTTCGCCGAGCGTCTGGCCCGTGCGCTGATGAGCCGGCTGCGGGTGGTCTACGAAGCGGCGGTGGCCGAGGTCGAAATCTGGAACAAGTCGGCGGCTGCCCAACTGGACGCCCAGTTGCGCGAGCGCCGCCGCAATTTCACCCGTCGCATTGAAGCCGTGTCCCGCATCCAGCAGGCCGCAGGCGGACTGGACGACCGGATCCGCGAACTGCAGGCCCAGCAGAACGAGTTGCATCTGCTGGAGGCCAAGCTTGTCGAGCTGACGGAACGCCTGCTGGAAGACGCCGAGCCCGCGGTTGCAGACGCCGCCGTGGCATGACGCCCCCGTCGGGCGCCATGCCGGATGGGCTGCCTGTGGACTTTGCCAGGCGGCTGATTGCCTGGCAACGGGCGGCGGGGCGTCACCACCTGCCCTGGCAGGGCACCCGCGACCCGTATCAGGTCTGGTTGTCCGAGATCATGCTTCAGCAGACGCAGGTGAGCACGGTACTGGACTACTACCCACGCTTCCTGGCGCGCTTTCCCGATGTGCAGGCACTGGCAGCTGCACCGGTGGATGAGGTCATGGCGCTCTGGAGCGGGCTGGGCTACTACAGCCGGGCCCGCAACCTGCATCGGTGCGCCCAGGTGGTGGTGACCGCCCACGGAGGCCAATTCCCGGGTTCGGCGGCCGGTTTGGAGGCATTGCCCGGCATCGGCGCATCCACGGCGGCGGCCATCGCGGCCTTCTGCCACGGCGAGCGGATTTCGATCCTGGACGGCAATGTGCGCCGGGTGCTGGGTCGATTGCTGGCCTTTGACGAGGACCTGGCCCGTGCCGGGGCCCAGCAACGCTTGTGGGGGCTGGCGCAGGCGCTGCTGCCCGAGCGGCCGTCACACCAGGACATGGTGGCCTACACACAGGGTTTGATGGACCTGGGGGCAACCTTGTGCACCCGAAGCCGGCCGCGCTGTCCGCAGTGCCCGGTGCACGATGTTTGCCGGGCCCATGCGCAGGGTGCTGAGCAGAGCTTCCCGGTGCGTACCCGCCAGTTGCGTCGGCAATCCGTGGCATGGTGGCTGCTCGTCTGGCGGCGCCCGGTGACCGGGGGCTGGCAGCTGCACCTGCAGCGCCGGCCGTCCCCGGGCATCTGGGCCGGTCTTTTCTGCCCGCCGGTCTTTGGGTCCGAGGCCGAGCTGTTGCAGGCCGTGCCGTCTGGCTACCGGCCGCAGGTGCGGTCGCTTCCCGTGGTGGCCCACAGCCTGACCCACCGCGAGATGCGGCTGTATCCGATGTTGCTGGATGCCCCCTGTGTCATGGCAGGGGAGGCGCTGGTGCCGGACGGGGCCTGGTTCGACCGTGAGGCCCTGCCCGGCGTGGGTTTGCCCGCGCCGGTGCGGCAGTTGCTGGACCGGCTGTGAGCGTCAGGGCTTCACAGGCCAGCCGTTGGCTTCGCGGTGCCTGACGCGGGTGGCCCAGTCGACGGCAAACAGCCCGGCCAGTTGTTCGGCCAGGTAAACCGAACGGTGTTGTCCGCCCGTGCAGCCGATGGCCACCGTCACGTAGCTGCGGTGATCGCGCAGCATCTGGGGCAGCCAGTGCTGCAGGAAGTCATGAATCTGCCCCTGCATGCGCTGGACCTCGTCCTGCTGGGCCAGGAAGGCGGCCACCGGGGCATCGCGCCCGGTCAAGGGTTTGAGCTCGGGCTCATAGTGCGGATTGGGCAGCATGCGCACATCGAACACGAAGTCGGCATCGAGCGGTATGCCCCGCTTGAAGGCAAATGACTCGAACACCAGGGTCAGTGGGGCGTGGCTGGTGCCCACGGCGTCCTTGACCTGGCTGCGCAGCTGGGCCGGGCGGATCAGGCTGGTGTCCATCACCAGCGCCTGCTCGCGCAGCTCGGCCAGCAGTTCGCGCTCGTGCTCGATGGCATCGGCCAGCGCGCGCCGCTGGTCGTTGCTGGTCTTGAGCGACAGCGGGTGCATGCGCCGGGTTTCGGAGAACCGCCGCATCAGGGTGTCGGTGCTGGCATCCAGAAACAGGGTGGTCAGGTGCACCGGCCGGTCGGGCCGATTGCGGATCAGGGTCAGCCGCTGCGGCAGGCCAGGCAAGGAGTCGGCGCTTCGCACATCCATGGCGATGGCCACCTTGTTGGCGCGGTGTCCCTGTTCCAGGGCAATGAAGGCTTCGAGCAGTTCCGGTGGCAGGTTGTCGACACAGTAGAAGCCCACATCTTCCAGGGCGGTCAGTGCCACCGACTTGCCGGAGCCGGACATGCCGGTGATCAGCACGAGTTCCATCGGGGTTGACGTGCTCATGCTGGCTGCCTCATGCGGTCAGCAGTTCGCGCGCGTGTGCGAGTGAGACCTCTGAACGTTCGCCGCCACCGAGCATGCGCGCCAGCTCCGTCACCCTCGCTTCGCCGTCGACGGGCAGCACTTCACTGAAGGTCCCGGCGTCGGACGGCTGCTTGCGCACCAGAAGGTGACGATCGCCACAGGCAGCGACCTGCGGAAGATGGGTGACGGCCAGGACCTGCCGGTCGGCCCCGAGCTGCCTCAGCAGGCGCCCGACGGTGTGGGCCACCACGCCACCAATGCCCGAATCGACTTCGTCGAAGATGAGTGTGGGGGCCTGCCCGAGCCGGCTGGTGACCACCGAAATGGCCAGGGCAATGCGAG
>SBFU01000437.1 GCA_006227785.1 Burkholderiales bacterium | reverse complement strand
GCAAGGCGTCGATCAGCCCGAATCCGGCGGTGGTCAGCACTGGCACGCCGGCCGAAAGCCACAAGGTGGGGCGTCGCCCCAGCCGCTGCGTCAGGGCCGAGGCCAGGGGGGTGACCAGGAAAATGCCCACCCAGACGGTGGCCGCAAACAGCCCTGCCAGGGCCGTCGAGTGACCGGCGTCCTTCAGCCGCAGCAACAGCAGCGGACCGAGCATGAACACCCCCACCAGTTCGAAGAAGGTGGCACAGAAGATGGCCCACAATCCGCGCGCCGCATGGGCCGGTCGTGGGCCCGATGCGGTCCGGGCCGGCAGTGGGTGCTCGCTCATCGGGCCGCCAGCAGGGCGTCGGCCAACTCGGCAAAACCGGCCCCGCGCTCACCGCGGGTCACATAGCGGGGGGCATGGCTGAGCACATCGGCAAAACGGGCGATGTTGGCCACGCCCACGCTCTGCGGGCAGTGCGCGAACATGACCGCATCGTTGGTGGAGTCACCCACGTACACCCAGCGGTCCAGTTCGGCGTCCAGATCGATGCCGCGCTGCCGCTGAAGGATCCAGCGGGCTCCGGCCAGCTTGTCGTGCTCGCCGATCCAGCCGTTGATGTGGATGGAACTGACCGTGGCACGCAGCCCCCCTTCGCGCATGACGCGCAGCACCGCATCGATCTGGGCCGTATCCAGGTGGTGGACTTCGCAGTGGTCGATGGCCACGTCGGTCTCCCGCCCCGGGCTGTCCTCGGCCAGGCAGGCACCCGGCACCGCGTCGAGCACCGCCCGGGCCACCGCCCGCAGCCGGCGGGCGTTGACCTGCCGCGTGGCCGCGTCCTGCAACCAGTCCTTGCCCAGCCGGCCGTCGGGCTGCCGCCAGAGCGCGACGGCGCCGTTCTCCGCCACGATGGCGTCCAGCGGCCAGTCCAGCGCAAACGGCTCGCTCCAGCCAGCCGGTCGGCCCGTCACCGCGAACACCGGCAGGCCTGCTTCGCGCAGCCGCCTCAAGGCCTGACGGGCCTCGGGCGCCAGTGCGCCGTCGGTGGTCAGGGTGTCGTCGATGTCGGTCAGCACGCCGCGGATGCGTGCGCGCTCGGCCAGCGGCCATTGGTCCAGGGGCTTCATGATCGAGGCGCAGTGTCGCACACGGCCACCGGTCGCGTGGTCGGCACAAGACCCTCAAGCCCGCCGCGCCATGACCGATAGGGCTGGGATGTTGCCGGGCCTTGGGCTAAAATCCGGCACATCCGAGGAGCGTTGCAGCGCACCCGCCACCTTCCGTGTGGCCGCGGAGCGTGAGGCTCGGACCCTTCTTCGCAACGACGCTCATCCACTGTCCAGTGTGGTGAGCCTGCATCCCCCCTCTGTCAGTGGTTTTCTCGAAACGTCGCTTTTGGAGCAAAACCTATGAACGCACGCCTTCCCGCCGTCGCCACCGACTGCGTCATCACCGACATCGGCCTGGCCGACTGGGGCCGCAAGGAAATCAAGATCGCCGAGACCGAGATGCCCGGTCTGATGGCCATCCGCGAAGAGTTCGCGGCCAGGCAACCCCTCAAAGGGGCCCGCATCACCGGCTCGCTGCACATGACCATCCAGACGGCTGTGCTGATCGAGACGCTGCAGGCGCTGGGCGCCCAGGTGCGCTGGGCTTCCTGCAACATCTTCTCGACGCAGGACCACGCGGCCGCCGCCATTGCCGCTGCCGGCACGCCGGTGTTCGCCGTGAAGGGCGAGACCCTGGCGGACTACTGGGACTACACCCACCGCATCTTCGACTTCGGCCCGAAGGGCAGCGAAGGCGAGGGTCCGAACATGATTCTGGACGATGGCGGCGACGCAACGCTGCTGATGCACCTGGGCAAGCAGGCCGAGCGCGACCAGAGCGTGCTGGCCAACCCCGGCAGCGATGAGGAGCGCATCCTGTTTGCCGCCATCAAGGCCAAGCTGGCCGAAGACCCCACCTGGTACAGCCGCAAGAGCGCCGAGATCATCGGCGTGACCGAAGAGACCACCACCGGTGTGCACCGCCTCAAGGAAATGTCGGCCAAGGGCACACTCATGTTCCGTGCCATCAACGTCAACGACTCGGTCACCAAGAGCAAGTTTGACAACCTGTACGGCTGCCGCGAGTCGCTGGTGGACGGCATCAAGCGCGCCACCGACGTGATGATCGCCGGCAAGGTCGCCGTGGTCGCCGGTTATGGCGATGTGGGCAAGGGCTCGGCCCAGGCCCTGCGTGCCCTGAGCGCCCAGGTGTGGGTGACCGAGATCGACCCCATCAACGCCCTGCAGGCCGCGATGGAAGGCTTCAAGGTCGTGACCATGGAATGGGCCGCCGACAAGGCCGACATCTTCGTGACCACCACCGGCAACCGCGACGTCATCACCTACGAACACATGGCCGCGATGAAGGACCAGTCCATCGTCTGCAACATCGGCCACTTCGACAACGAGATCCAGGTCGCCAGGCTGGAAGAGCATTGCCAGTGGGAAGAGATCAAGCCCCAGGTCGATCACGTCATCTTCCCGGACGGCAAGAAGATCATCCTGCTGGCCAAGGGCCGGCTGGTGAACCTGGGTTGCGGCACCGGTCACCCCAGCTTCGTGATGTCCAACTCGTTCGCCAACCAGACCATCGCCCAGATCGAGCTGTTCACCCACCCCGAAGGCTACGACGTGGGCAAGGTGTACGTGCTGCCCAAGCACCTGGACGAGAAGGTGGCGCGCCTGCACCTGAAGAAGGTCGGCGCCATGCTGACCGAGCTGAGCGACGAGCAGGCGGCCTACATCGGTGTGCCCAAGCAGGGTCCGTACAAGCCGGATACCTACAGGTACTGATCTTCATCGCCGCCCCCAGCGCTGGTGAACTCCGCTGGACCCGTTTCCGTCGCTCCCGCGAAAGCGGGAGTCCATCGCTCGCGTCAAGGCACACATTCGTTCGTGGATGCCCGCCTGCGCGGGCATGATGGTACGTTTGTGAGCCTGGGACATGCGTGCTGACCAGTTGCTCGTCGAGCGAGGGCTCGCGGCTTCGCGCTCGCAGGCCCAGCGCCTGATTGCGGCGGGCGTGCGCTGGCGGCTGCCAGGCAGTGACTGGA
>SBFU01000266.1 GCA_006227785.1 Burkholderiales bacterium | reverse complement strand
GCGCCAGTTCGAAGATCAGCTCGGGTTCGAGCGAACCCTCGATGTGGATGTGCAGCTCGGCCTTGGGGATGGCTCGGGCCAGTTCAATGGCGTTCATGATGGTGCCCTTGCTCTTTTCCGGTTGAAACGCAGGTCGATTGCCCCAGGCCACCGTGGGACCGGCTTTGCCGGACCACAGGTGGCGTCCCCCTCCGGCCGAAGGCCAGAGAGGGGGAAGACGCGAAGCGGCGCAGGGGGTGCATGCCTGTTCTCTCAGCAGACACCGAAGCTCACGCCCGTCTGCTGCAGGTAGCGGCGGTAGGCTGCGCTCAGCCGGTCGGCGGCGCTGTGCACCTCGCCCCCGCTGATGGGCAGTTGCCGGGGGTGTTGCGACTCCAGCACCGGCTGGTCCTGGCTGAAGATGGTGACCTGGAAGTCGCGCAACTGTTCGTCGGTCGAGGCCGTGTCGCTGGTGTACTGGGCAAACCACAGGCGGCAGCTCTCGTCGGTGTCGGGCCGGGCCCAGATGGTGTAGCTGTCCTGAGGCCCGCCATCATCCGGGCGCTTGCTCAGCAGTGCACTGTAGGGGCTGAGCACCTCATAGCGGTAGGTCACCCATCCTCCCTCGGTCGAGCTGGCGGTGGCGCGCGGCTGCCAGGCCTTGTAGGCCTCGATCACAGGGCGCCCGTCCGGTGTGTGGGTGACGTCGTAATGCGGCACCTCGGGGTGGCTGGCCTCACCCAGCCAGCCGCGGTGCACATAGGCGAAGTGGGCCGTGTCCAGAAAGTTCTCGACGGCGCGGGGCGCGCTGGTGGCCACGTCGAAGGGGCCGTAGATCAGCCGCCGCTCGGGCAGGCCATGCAGGGCTGGTGGTGCATAGGCCGCGTCACCCACCGCACCCCAGATCAGACCGTGCTGCTCCATCACCGGGTGGCGGCAGGCCTTGTGGGCAGCCGGTGGCGTGAAGCCGGGCAAGGCCGGAATGCCAACGCAGGCGCCCTGCGGGTCGAAGCGCCAGCCATGGTAGGGGCATTCAATCTGGTTGTCCTGCACCCGGCCCAGCGACAGGCGCGCGCCCCGGTGCGGGCATTGGTCGGTCATCAGCACAGGCCGACCGGCCTGGTCGCGCCACAGCACCAGGCGCTGCCCCAGCAGGGTGACCGCCAGCGGATGGCTGCCAAGTTCTTCATCGAGGGCCAGGGGCCACCACCATTGCTGTTCCTTGTTCATCTCGCGTCCTTGAAAACAAAAGGCCACCCGACCGGCAAACCGGAAGGGTGGCCGTGCCGGGTGCGGCCGCAGCCGCACCGGCCCTGGGAGCCAGGCGATCAGTTGCCGGACGGCACTTTGCCTTCGACACCCTTGACGAAGAAGTTGATACCGTCGCGGAAGGCTTGGTCACCCACGGCATCCTTGGCCAGCACCTCCTTGCCGGTGTTGTCGAGAATGGGGCCCCTGAAGACCTCGAAGGTGCCGGCCTTCAGGCCAGCCTTGACTTCGTCCACCTTGGCCACCACGTCGGCGGGGACCTTGTCGGAGATCTTGATCAGGTCGTTCAGGCCTTCCTTGACGCCCCAGACGGTGCGCTTGGTGGCCCAGGTGCCGTTCTTGAGCTCTTCGATGGACTGGATGTAGTACGGGGCCCAGTTGACCACGGCGGAGGCCAGGTGGGCATTGGGTGCGAAGGCGCTCATGTCGGAGTCCCAACCGAAGGCGAACTTGCCATTCTTCTCGGCGGTCTGCAGAACGGCGGTGGAATCGGTGTTCTGCAGCAGCACATCGGCGCCCTGGTTGATCAGGCTCTGGGCGGCTTCGCTCTCCTTGGGCGGGTCGAACCAGGTGTTGACCCAGACCACCTTCATGGTGACCTTGGGATTGACGCTCTGGGCACCCAGCATGAAGGCGTTGATGTTGCGCAGCACCTCAGGGATGGGGAAGGAGCCGACGAAGCCCAGGGTGTTGGACTTGGTCATGGACCCGGCGATGATGCCGGCCATGTAGGTGTCCTGGTAGAAGCTGGCATCGTAGATGCGCATGTTCTCGGCCGACTTGTAGCCGGTTGCGTGCTCGAACTTGATGTTGGGGAAGTCGGCCGCGACCTTCAGCATCGGTTCCATGTAGCCGAAGGAGGTGGCAAAGATGATCTGGTTGCCCTGCTGGGCCAGGTCGCGGATCACACGCTCGGCGTCGGCGCCTTCGGGCACGCTCTCGACGAAGGTGGTCTGCAGGGCATCGCCGAAGTGCGCCTCGGCGGCCTTGCGGCCCAGATCGTGGGCGAACGTCCAGCCGGCGTCACCCACCGGGCCGACGTAGACCCAGGCGGCCTTGACCGGCTCGGGCTTGGGTGCCTCGACGGCGGCCGGCGCAGGCGCAGGCGCCGGGGCCTCTTCCTTCTTGCCGCAGCCAACCAGGGCTGCACCGGCCAGCGCGGTCAGCGCGGCCACCTTGATGAGGGAACGTTTGCTCAGATCGGTCATGGAAACCTCTAGGGTCAGGTAGTGGGGAGACGGAACAACTGTTATTGGATCACGAAAAATGCAGGACCGGACATGCTGCCCCGGTGGTCAGGACCCCGGGTAGAACGGCTTGCCGATGGACGAGGGCATGTTGACACGGATCCACAGCGGATTGCGGGAGATCAGCACCAGCACCACCACCGTGGCCACATAGGGCATCATGCTCAGGAACTGGCTGGCGACCTGCACACCCATGCCTTGCAGGTGGAACTGCAGCATGGTCACGCCGCCAAACAGGTAGGCACCGAGCAAGACCCGTGCCGGACGCCAGGTGGCAAAGGTGGTCAGGGCCAGTGCGATCCAGCCCTTGCCGGCGATCATGCCCTCGACCCACAACGGGGTGTAGACGGTGGAGACATAGGCCCCGGCCAGGCCGCACAGGGCGCCCCCGGCCAGCACCGCCATGAAGCGGATGCGTCGCACCGGATAGCCCAGGGCGTGGGCCGACTCCGGACTTTCACCGACGCTGCGCAGAACCAGCCCGGCCCGGGTGCGCCAGAGGAACCAGATCAGGGCCAGTGTCAGCAGGATGGAGCCATAGACCAGCGGGTGGTGGCGAAAGAAAGCCGCCCCCAGAAACGGGATGTCGGAGAGCAC
>SBFU01000301.1 GCA_006227785.1 Burkholderiales bacterium | reverse complement strand
GTTCCAGCTTGCTTTGGGCCGCCTTGGCGATGTTGGCCTCGCGGAACAGCCGATCTGTGCTCACAAAGCCGATTCGAAAGTCCTGTGCTGCCACTGAGATCGAAAGCAGACCCGCCACCAGGGCCAAAACAGCCTTGGTCAACCAGGAGGGGAAACGCGTGTTCATCAAAAGGAGGTTCCGATCTGAAACTGGAATCTTTGGATTCTATCGCCTTCAAACTTGCGGACGGGGTTGGCCCAGGCAAAACGCAGCGGTCCGATCGGCGACAGCCAGCTCAATCCCACACCGACCGATGCCCGCAGCTCATCCGCAGCGATCTTTTGATTTTCAGCGTAGATGTTGCCGACATCGACAAACGCAAACACGCGCAACGTGCGATCGTTGCCTGCCCCAGGGAAAGGCGCGATGAACTCGGCGTTCAGCGCCACGCTCTTGGCCCCACCGATGTTGACCAGTTCACCTGTGGTCGACCCGACCACCTCGGATCTCGGACCGAGGGTGCCCTGGTCAAACCCTCGGACCGAGCCCAGGCCACCACCGAAAAAGTTCTTCAGGACCGGGAAATCGCCCCCCAGGCCCTTGCCCCAGCCCAGGTCGGCGTTGAAGGCCAGGGTGTACTGCTTGCTCAGCGGGATATAGGTCTGGTACTGGTAGTTCAGCTTGGCATAGCGCTTGTCACCGCCCAGACCGAACTCGGCGTTGAACTGCTGAAGCGTGCCTTGGTTGGGCACCAGCGCGCTGTCGCGCTCATCGCGCGCCCAACCAATCGTGGCGGGAATGTAGGTACCACCCTGATCACGGAACGCCACCGGCAGCTGATTGCCCTCCTCGACGCGAATGCGCTCGGCGCCCAGCCCGAAGAACACCGTGTCCCGCTCGGTGAAGGGCACCCCGAACCGGATACCGACACCGGGCGTCACGATACGGTAGTCGCCGCCTTGTTCGGTGAACGGCTTGGTCGTCTTGTAATAGAGATCGAAGGTGCGGGAGATCCCGTCCCGGGTGAAGTAGGGATCGGTGGTGCGCAGCACGAAATTGCGATTGAAATCGCTGGTGTTCAGGTCCAGTCCCAGGTAGTTGCCGGTTCCGAAGAAGTTTTCCTGCTGAATGGACGCAATGAATGACAGCTTCTCGGCCTGCGAATACCCCGCCCCGATCGACAGGTTTCCGGTCGGGCGCTCACCCACTGTCACCGTCAGGTCCACCTGGTCCTGCGTGCCCGGGACCGGCTGCGTGTCGATGCCCACCTCGGTAAAGAAACCGAGCCGGTCAACCCGGTCGCGCGAGAGACGGATGCGATCACTGTCGTACCAGGCCGATTCGAACTGCCTGAACTCGCGGCGGATCACCTCATCTCGGGTGCGGTTGTTGCCTTCGATGTTGATACGGCGGACATACACCCGCCGCTGCGGCTGGGCCCGGATGACGAAGGCCACGCGGCTGTTCTCTCGATCGATCTCGGGCGTGGACTCGACTGCAGCGAATGCATAGCCGAAGACCCCGAAATAATCTGTGAAGGCCTTGACGGTATCGGCCACTGCCTCGGCGTTGTAGGCCTCGCCGACCTGCACGGTCACCAGGGACTTGAACTCTTCTTCACGCCCCAGGTATTCGCCCTCAAGACGCACCGAAGACACCACATAGCGTTGGCCTTCGGTCACGTTGACCGTGATGGACATTTCGCTTTTGTCAGGCGTGAGCGCCACCTGGGTGGAGTCGATGCTGAATTCGAGGAAGCCGCGCGTCAGGTAGTAGGACCGCAGGGTCTCCAGATCCGCGTTGAGCTTGGCGCGCGAGTAGCGGTCCGACTTCGTGTACCAGCTCAGCCAGCCTCCGGTATCCAGGTCGAAAAGCCCGCGCAACGTCGACTCCGGGAAGGCCTGGTTGCCGACAAACCGGATCTCCCGGATCTTCGCCACATCTCCCTCGACCACGGAAAAATTCAGGCTCACCTGGTTGCGCTCAACCGGCGTCACCGTGGTGGTGATTTCAGCGGCATACATGCTTCGATTGATGTACTGCTGCTTGAGCTCCTGTTCGGCGCGGTCGGCCAGCGCGCGATCAAAAGGTCGCCCTTCGGCCAGACCGATGTCGCGCAGCGCCTTGACCATGACTTCGCTGTCAAATTCTCGCAGACCCGTGAAACTCACGCCAGCCACGGTTGGGCGCTCCTGCACGATGACCACCAGCACATCGTCCTGCACCTGCAGTCGCACGTCAGCGAACAGCCCCAGGCCAAAAAGCGAACGAATGGCCGCAGCGCCCTTGTCATCGCTGTACTCATCCCCGATGCGGAAGGGCAGCGAGGCGAAGACGGTGCCCGGCTCCACGCGTTGCAGCCCCTCGACGCGTATGTCGCGCACGGTGAAAGGATCAACAGCCCAAGCCGGCAAGGCGGTCAACAGGGACGCGGCAAGTGCCGACAGCGTGAAGCCACGCCATTTTCTGGGAAAGGTTTTCATGCAAAGGGGGGCTCAGCCGGTCAGGCGAGCCACATCATTGAACAGGGCAACAGACATGAGGGCCAGCAACACCACCACGCCACCACGCTGGAGGCGCTCCATCCACACATCAGAGACACTTCGACCCGTCACTGCCTCCCAAAGATAATACATCAGGTGTCCACCATCGAGGACAGGCAGCGGCAGCAGGTTCAACACGCCCAGACTGACGCTGATGAGGGCCAGAAACAGCAGGTAGGAGCTCAATCCGATACTGGCCGATTTGCCCGCATAGTCGGCGATGGTCAGCGGACCGCTGAGGTTGCTCAATGACGCCTCGCCGATCAGCATCCGCCCCAGCATCTTCAGCGTCAACCACGACACTTCCCAGGTCCGGACCACGCCCTGTACAAAACCGTCAACCGGGCCCAGGCGCACCGTGGTCATGGCTGGCGGCGAGCCAATGTAGGCTCCCACACGCCCGGACCAGTCGCCATCCTGCTTGACCGGCTGGGGTGATACCTCGACATCGATCAGACGTCCCGCTCGCAGAACCTCCCAACGCTGGACCACGGGTTCTCCCGCCGGGCCCACGCCGCTGCGGATCAGCATTCGCAGGTGTTGGCCATCTCGCACCCGCTGGCCTTCCACCCGTTCCACCAGATCACCCGGCTCCAGCCCCGCTGCCTCGGCTGCACCTCCGGGCACGATCTTGCCGACCTCGGGGGCGCTCCATGGAGCGACGATGCCAATGCGACGGAACAGTTCGGCGTCCGCCTCCCGCACATCCAGTTGGCTCAGGGGCAGCAGGACGCGACGCACCGACGAAGAGCCCTCTGAGTCTGACAAGCTGAGCTCCAGGTCATCTCCGGACAGCGCCGCCTGGGTCAGCTGCCAGCGCAGCCCTTCAAACGACAGGACCACAAGAGGGTCACGGTCCGGGACGGACACCCCCGCGACCCACTCTCCTCCCTTCAGGCCAGCCTGGTCTGCAAGGGAACCGGGAACAGGGCTTCCCAACACCGGCTTGGGTTCCTCAACCCCGCTCCAGTTGAGCATCGCATAGAGCAGCACCGCCAGCAGCAGGTTGGCTGCAGGCCCGGCAGCCACAATGGCCGCTCTTGAGCGAAGCGGCTGGGTGTTGAACGCCAGATGCCGTTCAGCTGCATCGACCGGCCCCTCCCGCTCGTCAAGCATGCGGACGTAACCGCCAAGCGGCAGCGCACAGAGTACGAACTCGGTCGGGCTGCCCGGGCGCTGCCAACGCAACAAGGGACGGCCGAAGCCGACCGAGAAGCGCAGAACCTTCACGCCGCAGGCCACGGCAACTCGGTAGTGTCCGTACTCATGCACCGCAATCAGCAGCCCCAGGGCCACGACAAATGCCACCAGTGTCAACATACTGCTGGGGTCCCCATCAAGGTAAGTCAGCCCATGCGAAGCACGTGCTCGCGCGCCACGCTCCGGGCTTCAGCGTCCAGAGCCATCAGATCATCGATGCTCCCTGGCTTGGAGGGCACCAGCGATGCCAAAGTTGCATGGTTGACCGCATGAATCCGGTCAAACCGGAGGCGCCCCTTAAGAAAGGCAGCCACGGCCTCTTCATTGGCGGCGTTGAGGACAGCCGTGCTGCCGTCCGGGCCATTGAGGGCATCCCAGGCCAGGCGCAAGCCGGGAAACCGCAGCGGGTCCGGCAGTTCGAAGCTGAGTTGGCCGAGCGTACGGAAGTCCAATGACGTCGCCCCGGAAGCGATACGCTCAGGCCAGGACAGGCCGTAGGCGATCGGCACCCTCATGTCAGGTGTTCCCAGTTGGGCCACCACAGACCCATCGAGGTACTGCACCATCGAATGCACCACGCTCTGAGGGTGGATGACCACCTCGATGCGGTCTGGCGCCAGACCGAACAAATAGCGTGCCTCGATCACCTCAAGCGCCTTGTTCATCATGGTCGCCGAGTCGACAGAAATCTTTCGACCCATGACCCAGTTCGGATGCGCACAGGCCTGTTCCGGCGTTACGTCGGCCAGTGTCGCCGGGTCCCGGGTCCTGAAAGGACCGCCAGAGGCCGTGAGGATGATCTTCTCGACCCTTGAACTCCAGGTCAGCGGATCCTCAGGCAAGGACTGGAAGACCGCGGAATGCTCGCTGTCGATGGGCAACAAAGGACCGCCTCCATCCCGCACGGCCTGCATGAAGTGCTCGGCGCCCACGACCAAGGCTTCCTTGTTGGCCAGCAGAAGCCTTTTGCCTGCCTTGGCTGCAGCCAGTGCAGGCGGCAAACCCGCCGCGCCGACGATCGCGGCCATCACGGCATCGACCTCGGGAGCGGCGGCCACGTCGCACAGCGCCTGTGGGCCATGCAGCACCTCGGTGGATGGCAAATCACCGCGAATCCGCTCGCGCAACGAGCGTGCCGCTTCAGCCGAGCCCATCACCGCGAACCGGGGACGAAACTCAAGACACTGCCGTGCCATCAGATCAATCTGGGTCGAGGCTGTGAGCGAGTGGACGACAAAGCGTTCAGGATGCCGGGTCACCACATCCAGCGTGTTGGTACCTATGGACCCTGTGGAACCCAGGACACAAATGGCGGTCTTGTTGGCCATGGCTGTCAATACATCAAGTGGATCAGGACCTACAGGGTCACCAGCATCATGGCCAAAGGAAGCACAGGCAGCAGTGCATCCACCCGGTCCAGAACACCGCCATGACCTGGCAACAACTGACTCGAGTCTTTGACACCGGCGCTGCGCTTGACCAATGACTCGATCAGATCGCCCACCACGCTCATGGCGGTCAGAAAGAGCAGTGAGACCACGGCCAGCAGCGGCCCCAGTGCCCACAGTCTCGAATAAAGGCTACCCTGATCGCCGACACCACTGCTGTCGGCCCACACCCAGAGGACCGCCAGAAGGCAGACGCCGGCAACGCCACTGATCGCACCCTCCCAGCTCTTGCCCGGACTGACCGTCGGCGCCAGCTTTCGACGACCAAACCGCTTGCCGCCAAAATAGGCCGCCACATCGGCCATCCAGACCAGCAAGAACACCGACAGAAGAAAGCTCAGCCCGATCTGACGCGCCTGGACCATCGCCAGCCAGGCACAGCCCAGCAGGAAAAGGCCGGCAGGAAGTCGGACCGCTGCAGGCCAGCTTGCCCAGGCTGTCGCTCCCCGTGCCAACGCCACCAAAGACAGCAGCACCCAAAACAATCCGGTGAAGATCCAAAGGAGCCGCCAGGAACGGTCCAGCGCACCCAACCACCAAGCCAGGGCGAGCGCAGCGCCCAGGCCAGCACCGACAAGCATGGCCGAAGCGCCAGACCGCCCATTGAGCCGAGCCCACTCCCAGCCGGCCGCGGCCAGTATCAGGAGACTCAAGGCTGCAAACGGTTCAATGCGGGGATAGAAAAGCGCAGGCAACAACACCGCCAACATCAGGAGGGCGGTGATGACACGCTGCCTAAGCATGGCTCTGGCCCATGACGGTCTCGGCACCTTCGGCAGATTCGACCTGCTCCGAAGTCAACCCGAAGCGTCTTTCACGACCGGCAAATTCCGACAACGCGCGATCCAGCTCAGCTTCGTCAAAGTCAGGCCACAGGCAATCCGTAAAGTGCAGTTCGGTGTAAGCCAGCTGCCACAACAGGAAGTTGCTGATGCGTTTCTCGCCCCCGGTTCGAATGAACAGATCCGGGTCACCGACGGCCGACAGCGCGGTGGCCTCCGACAGGCTGGCCTCGGTGATCCGCTCGCCGCGTTCGGCCAGCGTGCGCGCCGCATTCACGATGTCCCAACGTCCACCGTAATTGAAACAGACGTTGAGCAGGAGCTTGTGGTTGAGGGCGGTGTCCTGTTCGGCGACGCGGACACCCTGGGCCACCCGTGCGGACAGGGAGGCGCGGTCGCCGGGAAAATGCAACCGGACACCACTTTGCCGCAGACTCGGCACCTCCCGAGACAAAGCCATGGCCAGCAACTCCATCAGACCGGAGACTTCCTCCGCTGGCCGACTCCAGTTCTCTGTGGAGAAAGCAAATACCGTGAGGACCTGCACTCCGCGCTCCATGCAGGCACGAACGGTTCGGCGAAGTGCCTCAACCCCTTGCTTGTGCCCGGCCACCCTGGGCAACCAGCGCTTCTTGGCCCACCTGCCGTTGCCATCCATCACGATGGCGACATGACGGGGAACGCCCGCCCTCGGTGGAACAAGTGGAAAAGGAGGCTGGTGCATGGCGGTCGTTGCCAACAAAGATCAGACGGCCAGGATTTCCTGCTCCTTCGAAGCCACCAGCTTGTCCACCTCGCTGATCATGCGGTCCGTCAGCTTCTGGATGTCTTCCTGGGAGCGTCGATCATCGTCTTCGGAGGCCAGTTTGTCCTTGACCAGCTTCTTCACAGCCTCATTCGCGTCACGGCGGAGATTTCTGATGGCGATTTTGGCCGCCTCACCATCACCGCGCACCACCTTGGTCAGCTCCTTGCGGCGCTCTTCCGTCATGGGCGGCATGGGCACACGGATCAGATCGCCCTGGCTCTGGGGGTTGAGGCCCAGATCCGACTCCCGGATCGCCTTCTCGATCTTGGATCCCATGCCCTTTTCCCAGGGCGCCACGCCAATGGTCCTGGCGTCCAGCAGCGACAGGTTGGCCACTTGGGACAGCGGCAGCATGGACCCGTAATACTCGACATGAACGGTATCCAGAATCTGTGGGTTCGGACGCCCGGTACGGATTTTGGCCAGATTGCCCTTGAAGGACTCGATCGACTGCAGCATCTTGTGTTCGGCGGTCTGGCGGATTTCGGCGATGCTCATGAAGACTCCTCGGTTAGACAGTGCGATGACGTTTCGGTGGCTTCAAACGTGTACCAGTGTTCCCTCGTCGCCACCCAGTACGACCTTGCGCAGCGCACCGGGCTTGAAGATCGAAAACACCTTCACAGGGAGCTTCTGGTCCCGGCACAGGGCAAAGGCCGTGGCGTCCATGACCTGCAACTGACGGGCCATCGCCTCATCGAAGGAAATCGCCTGGTAACGGGTCGCGCTGGCGTCCCTGTTCGGATCCGCCGTGTAAACACCATCCACCTTGGTGGCTTTCAGCACGATTTCAGCGCCGATTTCGGCACCGCGCAGTGCAGCGGCCGTGTCGGTGGTGAAGAAAGGATTGCCTGTGCCGGCTGCAAAAACCACCACCTTGCCCTCCTCCAGGTACTGAAGCGCCTTGGGTCGGACATAGGGTTCAACCACCTGCTCGATGGCGATGGCTGACATGACCCTGGCGACCACACCGGTCTTGTCCAGGGCATCGGCCAGTGCCAGGGAGTTCATGACGGTGGCCAGCATGCCCATGTAATCGGCCGTGGCCCGGTCCATGCCGACCGACCCGCCGGCCACCCCGCGGAAAATGTTGCCGCCACCAATCACGATGGCAATCTCCACTCCAAGGCGCGACACCTCGGCGATTTCCTCCACCATTCGCTCAATGGTTGCGCGATTGATACCGAATGAATCGTCGCCCATTAGGGCTTCGCCCGACAATTTCAACAATATGCGCTTGTACGCTGGCATTTGAAGACTTTCAGTGAATCGATCGTGCCTGCAGGAACGCGGCCGCCGGCCTTCCAGCTGCTCGCCAGTGCACGCCCACAACCCTCAAGTGTAGCGACCCCTACCCCCGAATCGCTGTCGCCACCAGATACACAAACGGGCCTTGCGGCCCGTCTGCTTGACTGGCGGATGCCGGGGACTCAGGCGCTCTTCGCAGCGGCCACCTGCGCGGCCACCTCAGCGGCGAAGTCATCAACCTTTTTCTCGATGCCCTCACCCACCACATACATGGTGAAGCCTTTGACGTTGGTACCGGCGGCCTTGAGCATCTGCTCCACCGTCTGCTTGTCGTTCTTGACGAAAGGCTGGTTGAACAGGGACACCTCCTTGAGGTATTTCTGCACCGATCCTTCGATCATCTTGGCAGCAATATCAGCGGGCTTGCCCGACTCGGCTGCCTTGGCGGTGGCCACAGAACGCTCTTTCTCGATCAATTCTGCGGGCACCTCGGCCGACGTCAGGGCAACAGGCTTCATGGCCGCGATGTGCATGGCCGTGTCCTTGGCCGCCACGGCGTCGCCATCGAACTCGACCATCACGCCAATGCGCACACCGTGCAGGTAGGACACCAGTTGACCACCGCCGCTGTAGCGCTTGAAGCGGCGGATGGACATGTTCTCACCGATCTTGCCGATCAGGCCCTTGCGCACTTCCTCGACCGTGGGGCCGAA
>SBFU01000089.1 GCA_006227785.1 Burkholderiales bacterium | reverse complement strand
AAGATGATCTCCATCGCCGCCTTCCAGAAAGTGCTGCAGCTGCTGCTGGAAGAGTCGGTGCACGTTCGGGACATCCGCACCATCATCGAATCGATCGCCGAGAACGCGTCCGCCACCACCGACCCGGTCGAGCTGGCCCGTCGCGTTCGCATGGCCCTGGCCCCGGCCATCGTCCAGCAGATCTACGGCCCGGTCAAGGAGCTGGAAGTGATCGCCATCGAGCCGGGCCTGGAGCGTCTGCTGATGCAGGCGCTGGCCGGCGGCGCCGCTGGCGCGCTGGACCCCGGCGTGGCCGAGATGCTGACCCAGTCCGCCACCGACATTGCCAACCGGCAGGAAGAAAAAGGCGTGCCCGCCTGCCTGCTGGTGCCCGACGCGATCCGCACCGCCATGGCGCGTCTGCTGCGCCGTTCCGCTCCCCGCCTGCAGGTGCTCGCCCACAGCGAGATCCCTGAGACCCACCTCATCCGCATTGGCCCGATTCTTGGAGAAGTAGCATGAACATCCAGCGTTTCACCGCCCAGACCTCCCGTGAAGCCATGGCCAAGGCCCGGCGCGCCTTCGGTGACGGTGCTGTCATCCTCTCGACCCGCAGCACCGAAGAGGGCTTCGAGGTGATGGCCGCGGCCGAGGAAAGCCTGGCGGCACTGCCCCAGACCATGTCCCAGTCCATGCCCGAGCCGGCCCCCCGCCAGTCGCTGGCCGCGCGGGCCCAGGACTCGGTCGAACGCGACACCGAGGCCCTGGCCATGAGCACGCTCTCGTTCCAGGAATACGTTCGCGAACGCATGCTGCGCAAGCGCAAGGAAGCCGCCGCCCCGGCCCCCGTTGCCCCTGCGGCGCCCACCAGCCCCCGCCCGTCCGCACCGATCCAGCTGCGCGAGGAACGCGCCCCGGTGGCGCCGGCCCCGGTGGCCGCGCACGCCATGGGCCTGTCGCAGACCATGCCGCCGATCCGCACCCGCAGCCCGATCGAGGCCAGCTGGGAAGACTCGGCACCGCCCGAGCCGGGCATGGGTGGTCCGCGCGACAACGCCATGGCGGTTGAACTGTCGGCTCTCAAGGACATGATCGAGGAGCGCTTCAACACCCTGGCCTGGCTCGGCTCGTCCAAGCAGAACCCGATCCAGTCCAACCTGATGCTCAAGCTCATCCGCTCCGGCTACTCGCCCTCGATGGCCCGTGCCGTGCTGGAGAAGGTGCCGGCCGACGCCAGCGTGCCCGATGCCGTGCGCTGGGTGATGGATGTGATCACCCGCAACCTGAAGGTGCCCGGACCGGGCGGCAGCCTCAGCGAAGAGGGCGGCGTCATCGCCCTGATCGGCGCCACCGGTGTCGGCAAGACCACCACCGCGGCCAAGCTGGCGGCGCAATGCGTGCGCCAGCATGGTGCCGCCAGCGTCGGCCTGGTCACGCTGGACAGCTACCGCGTGGCCGGCTACGAACAGCTGCGCACCTACGGTCGCATGCTGGGCGTCGTGGCCCACCTGGCCCACGACCGCTCGGCCCTGGGCGACCTGCTCAACCTGCTGGCCAACAAGCGCATGGTCATCATTGACACCGCCGGCCTGGGCCAGCGCGACCAGCGCATCCAGGACATGCTCGACGTGCTGGACATGCCCAAGGTCAAGAAGACCCTGGTGCTCAACGCCGGTGCCCATGGCGACACGATCGACGACGTGCTCACCAGCTTCAAGGCGCGCAGCCTGCACGGTGTGGTGCTGTCCAAGGTCGATGAGGCGGTCAAGCTCGGTCCGGCCATCGACTCATTGATCCGCCACCAGGTGGTGCTGCGCGGCGTGGCCAACGGCCAGCGCGTTCCCGAAGACTGGCAGAGCCCCGATGCCGCCGCCATGGTGCGCATCTCGATGGGTTCGCAGACCAAGTCGGCCTTCGATCCGGTGGCCAGCGACATGGGTTTCTACTTCTCTCAGGCCTCGGTGCGCGGCATCGATCTGGGAGTGGGCCATGTTTGAGTTCTCTTTCGACCAGGCGGCCGGCCTGCGTTCGGCCATTCCGGTGGCGCCGGCGCGCGTGCTGCCCGTCGCCGCCACGGCCCAGCCGGCCCGCGGTTACGAGCTGCTGTGCAACCTGGCCAGTCGACTGACCCATGAGGACCTGCAGGTCGTCATCGTGGATGCCAGCGCCAAGGAATCGGAGTTGCGCGGCGGCGCCGATGGCCGTCACCTGGGGCTGCTGCAGGTGTTGCGCGACCCGTCCATGGCCGGCCTCGGCCGTCCGGTTGACGAGGCCGACTGGCTGGTGTTGCCGGGTGCCCGCGGCCTTCAGGCGCTGGTGAACACCGCCGCAGCCGCCGGTCCGGAAGTGGCCCTGTCTCGCCTGCTGGTGCCGTTTGCCGCCGGAACCCTGGTGCTGCTGTACGGCGCCGCTGCGTCTCTCTCCGCCCTGCTCAAGGGCAGCGATGCTCAGGCGCTGGTGCCCTTGCTGGCCCAGCCCCAGGCCAGTATCGATGCCTACGGTTCGGTCAAGCTGCTGCACAGCGCCGGACTGCGTCCCGCCCTGGTGCCGCTGGCCGACGCGGCTGACGGCGCGGGCGCCGACATCCACCGCCTGGAGGAGACCGTGCTCGATTGCGCCCGGCGGCACCTGGGGCTGCAGCTGCCCAGCTGGCCCGAGTCCACCTGGGCCCACCGCGCGCTGGAGGCCGCCCTGATGGCCCCGCAGCGACAGGTCCAGCCGTACCCACCGCATTCCGTTGACAAGCCAAGCCGAAGAGTGCACGCCCACTTTTCCTGGAGCTGACGAACATGTACACCGCCAAAGGCACACTCAACCGGGACGACCAGCTGCGCAAGTACAGCCCGCTGGTGCGACGCCTGGCCCACCACATGATTGCCAAGTTGCCACCCAGCGTGGAACTGGACGACCTGATCCAGGTGGGCATGATTGGCTTGACCGAAGCCATTGCCCGCTACGAGCCGTCTCAAGGCGTGCAGTTCGAGACCTTTGCCAGTCAGCGCATCCGCGGCGCCATGATCGACGAGCTGCGCGACGGCGACTGGATGTCCCGTGGTTCGCGCAAGAGCCAGAAAGAGATCGAGCAGGCGGTGCACCGCCTGCAGCAGCGCCTGCACCG
>SBFU01000214.1 GCA_006227785.1 Burkholderiales bacterium | reverse complement strand
AGCCCCCTTGGGGGGCAGCGACCCGCGCAGCGGTGGAGCGTGGGGGCGACATCAATCCCTGAAGTTGTCAAACGACAGCGGCAGGTCTTTCATTTCTCCGCGAATCAGTGCCATGGCTGCCTGCAGGTCGTCACGCTTGGCGCCGCTGACCCGCACCGTGTCACCCTGAATGGCGGCCTGTACCTTCATCTTGCTGTTCTTGATGGCCTGCTGGATTTTCTTGGCGTCTTCGCTGGCGATGCCATTGCGCACCTTGACGACCTGCTTGACCTTGTCGCCGCCCACCTTTTCCACCTTGCCCACGTCAAGAAAACGCACATCGACACCGCGTTTGGTCAGTTTGTTGCGCAGAATGTCCTCGACCTGCTGGAGCTGGAAATCGGCGTCGCCGAACAGGGTGATGTCCTTGTCCTTGAGTTCGATACCGGCGCTGGTTCCCTTGAAGTCGAAGCGGGTGCCGATTTCCTTGGCGGTGTTCTCCACCGCGTTCTTCACTTCGACGAAATCGGCTTCGAGTTTGGTGTCAAAAGAGGGCATGTGGCGTGATCAGGAAAAACGTGAATGAGACAATCCGGCCATGTTAGTCGAGAAACAGGTCCCGCTCCAGCCGTACAACAGCTTCGGCATCGCCGCGCGCGCCGAGCGGCTGGCACGGATCGGTCATCCGTCTGACCTGCTCGGGCTGATGGCCCAGCCCGAATGGGGGCAGTCGTCCCACTTCGTGCTGGGCGGTGGCAGCAACCTGGTGATCACCCGCGATGTGCCCGGGCTGGTGCTCAAGGTAGAGATTCCCGGGCGATGCCTGGTGGAAGAGTCCAGTCGAGGCTGGCTGCTGGAGGCGGGGGCAGGGGAAAACTGGCATGACTTCGTGGCCTGGACAGTGGAGCAGGGTTGGCCCGGACTGGAGAACATGGCCCTCATTCCGGGCACGGTGGGCGCCGCACCGGTCCAGAACATCGGCGCCTATGGCGTGGAGCTGCAGGACCGGTTCCATTCGCTCGACGCCATCGACCTCGACAGCGGGCGCGCCTTCACCCTGGATGCGGCCCAGTGCGGGTTCGGTTACCGCGACTCGGTGTTCAAACATGCGCCTTCCGACGCCCGCGGCATGGGGCTGGCCGGTCGTGCCCTGATCACCCGTGTGCGTTTCTGGCTGCCCCGGCCCTGGAAGCCGGTGCTGGGCTACCTGGATCTGGAGCGCAAGATGACCGAGACCGGCGTCCGCTCACCCGATGCGCGCCAGATCTTCGACTGGGTGGTGGCGATTCGCCGGGCCAAGTTGCCGGACCCGGCGCTGATCGGCAACGCGGGCAGCTTCTTCAAGAACCCGACCGTCACACCCGAGCAATGCGCCGATATCATTGCGCGCGACCCCAAGGTGGTGCATTACCCCATGCCCGACGGAACCGTCAAGCTGGCTGCCGGCTGGCTGATCGATGCCTGTGGCTGGAAGGGCAAGACGCTGGGGCACGCAGGGGTCTACGAAAAGCAGGCACTGGTGCTGGTGAACCGGGGAGATGCCGAACACCCTTGCACCGGCGGTGAGGTCATGACACTGGCCAGGGCCATCCAGACCAGCGTCTACGAGCGCTTCGGCATCCGGCTGGAGCCGGAGCCGGTGGTGCTCTGAGGTCCGCCCAGGGGACCGGGAGCCATCGAGAACGCCGCCATGACCGATCCCGCCGCCGTTTTCGTGTCGTGTGGCCGATGGATCGGGCCTCTGTTCTGGTGTCTGTGTGCCTGTGCATGGCCTGTCTGGTTGCTGGCAGCGCCGGTGGACATCACCACCGAGGACCACGGAAAGGAGCTTGAACTGCACATGCGTGTGGTGCTGGATGCACCGCACGCCGTGGTCTGGTCGACCATCACCGACTACGAGAATGTCGCCGACTGGGTGCCGGGCCTTTCGCACAGCAAGGTGCTCGAACGACGCCCGGACGGCGCCACGGTGGCCCAGTCGGGGAAGGCGCAGGTGCTTTTTTTCGGCATCTCGGTGGATGTGGTGGTGGATGTGAGTGAGCATCCGCCCGACCGTGTTCAGGTACGCCTCCTCAGTGGGGACCTTCGCCGGCTGGAGGGTGAATACCGGCTCACGCCGATGAACGCCTCTGATGGGACCCGCCTGCACTTGCTGGAATGGCAGGGCCGGGTCGAGCCGGCATCTCGGCTGCCGGGTTTTCTGACACGGCCCATCATGCGTGAGAACCTGCGGCGGCAATTCGAGGGGTTGGTGACCGAGATCGAGCGCAGGGCGAGGCTGGCCAGGGGGCAAGGGTGATCAGGCGGATACAGGTGGCGGGACTGCTGGCGGTCTGGCTGACCTTGTCGGGCTGCGCCAGTCTGTCCAGACCGGATGCAGACGTCTGGCGAGCCGCCAGTCCGGAACTGTCTGCCTGCGTGACATGGATGGCGTCAATGGACCAGGTGGTGGACGCGGCGGGCGTGAGGGATGCGCAGGAAGCCCGCATCCCCGGTTTTCCCCATCTCAGAGCGTCTCGCCTGAGCGACGCCTTGCGCGCTCAGGCCTCGCCTGGTGCGGCCGCCATGGCCGACTGGGTCGGCCTGCTGCAGCGGCAAGGACGTGCCGGGCAGGCGGTCGAGCTGGCCAACCTGCCCATCCCCGTGCTGACCGACTGGACAGCGGAGGCGGACGTGGCGCGTGCGCGTGAGCAGGCCCGCCACCGGCTGAGCGACTGCAGCGACCGGCTCACGGCGGCGTTGCTGGCGTCACCTGACCTGCAGGCGCGGCTGCTGGCAGCCGACCCGGTGCCCGATGCCTACAGCGCGGCGGCGCGCTGGGCAGGGGTCTACCCGCTCAGCCGCGTGCCGTTCAGTTGGGGTGTGCAACGGTGGCAGGCCGGGACCCTGGAAGCGTTTGCCCGCGAATCGTCGCGGGCGCTGACCGAGGCGCCTTTCAAGCGGTACGCGCCTTCGGCCTCCGCGCAGACCAGCGATCCGGCGCTTGAGCAGGCCTTGCAGCAGACGCCGACCGATGCCCTGGGGCTGCCGCGGCTCGATCCGGCCTTGGCGCAGGCCCTGCTGGACCGCCATGCGCCGGTCTTTGAGATCCGGCACCGCGCCGACCATGACCGGCCCGGCCGC
>SBFU01000080.1 GCA_006227785.1 Burkholderiales bacterium | reverse complement strand
CCCCCAGCATGACCAGCAGCAACTGGTTGAGCCAGTGCAGACCACCGAGCAAGGTCCAGCCCAGCAGCAGGGCGGCTTCGACCGCGCTGGTCAGCAGTCCGAAACGGGCCTTGGCGATGGTGTAGTCGGCCGCCTTGTGGTGCGCAGGCAGTGTCACTGCCTGCGCAAAAGGCGCAGGCACCGCATGGCGGTGCTGCGCGACATGCCGGATCTGGCGGCTGGCCAGCCAGGTCCTGATGACCAGCCCGCTGATCAGGGCAGCACAGAAGAGGGCCGTGAAGGCCAGGGAGGCAGTGTCCATGGCCGCGAGTCTAACGAACTGCCGAAAGCCTCGGCGCGGGCGGGGCCGGGCGCATCGGCGAAAATGGGCGCATGACCATGGAAAACCCGACTGAAGCAAGCACCACCCCTGAAGCCGCATCCGCTGCCGCCGCCACGGCGATGCCCCTGGCCCGAAGCGACCAGAACCTGGTCTGGCTCGATTGCGAAATGAGCGGACTGGACCCCGAGAAAGAGCGCTTGCTGGAAATTGCCGTGGTGATCACCGGGCCGGACCTCACGCCGCGGGTGGAAGGGCCAGTGCTGGTGATCCACCAGAGCCAGGCCCTGCTCGATGGCATGGACAACTGGAACAAGGGGACGCACGGCCGAAGCGGACTGATCGACAAGGTCAAGGCCAGCACCACCGATGAGGCTCAAGCCGAGCAGCAGTTGCTGGAATTCATTGCCCGCTATGTGCCGAAGAACGCGTCGCCCATGTGTGGCAACACGATCAGCCAGGACCGCCGCTTCCTGGTCAAGTACATGCCCAAGCTGGAGGACTACTTCCATTACCGCTGCCTCGACGTGAGCACGCTCAAGGAGCTGGCCAAGCGGTGGCGCCCGGCGGTCTATGACGCGTTCAAGAAGCAGCAGCGCCACACGGCCCTGGCCGATGTGCACGAGTCGATCGACGAGCTGGAGCACTACCGCGCCCATTTCCTGCGCTGATGCGCCAAAGCCACCGCCGCGGGTGTGCAGGGGTCGCTGGCAACGGCCGTGGCGACGAGCGGGTTCCGCCTCATGTCAAAATCGTGAAATTCACGTGAAAACGACATGACAAAAAAATCCCGCAACCGCTTTGTTTCCCGCCATCTGGAGGTCATCCAGCTGGGCGGAGCCCTGCTGTTTCTGGCCCTCGTCGGCCTCTACGCCTCGCTGACCGGAGCCGCTGTGACCAACTTGCCGACCATGTCGGTGGGACTGCTCATCGTGGCTGCCGTCATTGGTGGCTACATGGCCATGAACATCGGTGCCAACGATGTCGCCAACAACATGGGGCCCGCGGTGGGCTCGGGTGCCATCACCATGGGCTGGGCTATCGTGATCGCGGCCGTGTTCGAAGCCCTGGGTGCCATCATTGCGGGCGGCGAGGTGGTTGGCACGATCAAGGGCGGCATCATTGACAGCAAGCAGATCGCCGACCCGGCCCTCTTTGCCTGGGTCATGCTGGCCGCCCTTCTGGCGGGTGCGCTGTGGCTGAACCTGGCCACGGCCCTGGGGGCCCCGGTCTCGACCACCCACTCCATCATCGGCGCCGTCATGGGTGCCGGCATCGCAGCCGGCGGCTGGGGCCTGGTGAACTGGGGCACCATCACCAAGATCGTTGCCAGCTGGGTGGCATCGCCCCTCACGGGGGCCCTGATCGCAGCCCTGTTTCTCTACGTCATCAAGCGCAGCATCACCTACCGCACGGAAAAGACCGAAGCGGCCGCCCGGGTGGTGCCGGTGCTGATTGCCCTGATGGTCTGGGCTTATGCCACCTTCATGATGCTCAAGGGCTTGAGCCAGCTGGTCAAGGTGGGCTTCTGGCCGGCCGTGGGGCTCGGGGCTGTGGTGGCCGTGGTGGTCTGGGCGATCATTCGCAAGTCCATCGCCCGGGCAGCCCTGCGGCAGGACAACAGCAAGGATGGTGTCAACCGCCTGTTCACCTGGCCCCTGATCTGTTCGGCAGCGCTGCTGAGTTTTGCGCACGGCGCGAACGACGTGGGCAACGCCATCGGTCCGCTGGCGGCCATTTACGAAGCGGTCAAGAGTGGTGCGGTGGCCACCCGCGCGGCCTCGCCCTTGTGGATCATGGTGCTGGGTGCCCTGGGCCTGGCGGTCGGGCTGGCGCTGTACGGCGCCAAGCTGATCCGCACGGTGGGCAAGGAGATCACCGAGCTGGACAGCATGCGCGCATACTCGATTGCCATGGCTGCCACGCTGACGGTGATCGTGGCGTCGGAACTGGGCATGCCGATCTCGACCACCCACACCACCATTGGCGCGGTGTTCGGGGTCGGGTTTCTGCGCGAACTCCTCAAGGTGAACTACGCCAAGATGGAAGCGGTGGTGTTTGCCGGGCACCAGGGTGCCGATCGGGGTGAGGTCGAGGCCTATCTCAAGCGCTTCGAGGCTGCCGAAGTCCACGAAAAGAAACGCATGCTGGCCGAGATGAAGAAGCGGGCCAAGCAGCGCGAAATGGCCGAGGGCACGGTGCTGGCCAAGAAGGAACAGAAGGCCATGAAGAAGGCCTACAAGAAAGAGCTGGTCAAGCGCTCGACCGTGATGCGCATCGTGGCCGCCTGGATCGTGACCGTGCCCGCCACTGCCGTGCTGGCGGCGATCCTGTTTCACCTTGTCCTGGCCATCATGACCTGACCGTCCTTCGGTCGGTTTTCAAAAAGGGCTAGGGTATTCCCTGAAAAGATGCCATAATCAAAGGCTGCGCAGAACATGCGCAGCCTTTGTGCATCTGCCTCACACTCACAGTGTCCCGCAGTCCCGACGCACCGCACGCGGTGCGAACCGGGACGATCTGATCGGGGCCATGCGTTGTCCGCAGCCCATTCCCGTCACCGGGTCCAGGCTCGCCTCGCTCTTCGTTTGATGGTTGATGTTGTCTGCAACCACGAACGAAGCAGCCCGATTGCGCGTTGAGCGTTCCTGATGGAACCGCTCAGACCTGCGCACCGCGTTTCGCTTTGTCCGCATGTGCGCGCCCCATTTTTTGGCGCGCCGGGATGATGAAACATGAAAGAACGTATGGATGAAGTCGCCTTCGAGGCGCAAGAACCGGAAACGGCAACGGCCACCGACGGACAGACGGCGGTGCGTGAGCCCAATGCCTTTGAATTGCTGGGCCTGGCGTCTGAACTGGGTCAGGCTTGCGCCGACCTGGGTTATGTGCAGCCGACGGCGGTGCAGTCCCAGGTGGTGCCCAAGGCGCTGCTGGCCGAAGGAGAGCAGCGCTACGCCGACCTGATGGTCTCCAGCCAGACCGGCAGTGGCAAGACCGCCGCCTTCCTGCTGCCGGTGCTGCACACCCTGATCCAGCAGAAAGACGCCGAGCAGGCCCGCGAACGCGAGGCCCTGGAGCGGGCCACCGCCGAGGCCCTGGCCCGTGGCGAAGCGCCGCCCAAGCGTCCCAAGCGCAAGAACCCGACCCTGGCGCGCCACTTCAAGCCGGCGACCCCCGGCGCACTGGTGCTGTGCCCGACCCGCGAGCTGGCCCAGCAGGTGGCCCACGATGCCATCGACCTGGTGCGCCATTGCCGTGGCCTGCGCATTGCCAACGTGGTGGGCGGCATGCCTTACCAGATGCAGATCGCCCGCCTGCAGAACGCCGACCTGGTGGTGGCCACCCCCGGCCGCCTGCTGGACCTGCAGCGTTCGGGCCAGATACAGCTCGATCAGGTGCAATTCCTGGTGGTCGACGAGGCCGATCGCATGCTCGACCTGGGCTTCGCCGACGACCTGGCCGAGGTCAACAACCTGACCAGCCAGCGTCGTCAGACCATGATGTTCAGCGCCACCTTCGCACCCCGCATCCAGCAGCTCGCCTTGCGCGTGATGCACGAGGGCGGCAAGCATGTGCAGCGGGTGCAGATCGACACACCCCAGGAAAAGCACGCCAACATCCGCCAACAGCTGTACTGGGCCGACGACCAGCAGCACAAGCGCGCCTTGCTCGACCACTGGCTGCGTGATGCCGCCATCGACCAGGCGGTGGTGTTCTGCAGCACGCAGATCGAATGCGACGGCCTGGCTGGCGACCTGCAGCAGGCCGGATTTGCCGCCGTTGCCCTGCACGGCGCGCTCAGTCAGGGCTTGCGCAACCGACGCCTCATGGCGCTGCGCAACGGCCAGGTGCAGTTCCTGGTGGCCACCGATGTGGCGGCCCGCGGCATCGATGTGCCGACCATTACGCACGTGTTCAACTACGGTCTGCCGATGAAGGCCGAGGACTACACCCACCGCATCGGCCGCACCGGTCGTGCCGGACGGGACGGTCTGGCCGTAACCTTTGCCGAGTTCCGTGACCGCCGCAAGATCGGTGACATCGAGGCCTTCACCCACCAGCGCATCGAGGTCAAGACCGTGCAAGGCCTGGAGCCGCGCCAGCGTCCGCCGCAGAACGATTTCGGTCGTGGCCGTGGCAATGGTGGCCGTCCGGCCGGCCGCGGTGGCGACCGTTTTGGTGACCGCCGTGGCGCTGCGCGCATGGGTGGCGGATTCGGCGATGCCCGCCCGGTCGAGCGCGACGATCGCCGCGCCGATCCCCGCTGGGACCGCCCGGCGCGCGACGATGCGCCGCGCGGGCGTCAGGGGCCAGGCGCCCACAGCGGCTTCGCGTCTTTCGGGCGCACCGACAAGGGCCGTGAGCGTCCGGGCGCTGCCCTGGCCGATCGCGGTCCGCGCGAGCAGCGATCGGGTGACCGCTTCGGTGGTCGTGGCGCACCGGCAGACAGCCGTCGCAACGACGCGTTCCGTTCATCGGCACGTCGCAGCCCGCGCTGAGCGGATCCGTTCGCGTCCATGCAAAAAGCCGGGTCAAGCCCGGCTTTTTTTGCCCCGCCCTGTGCTGGCCCGGCGCTGGCAATTGGTGGAGACGAGGAGGATCGAACTCCCGACCTTCGCATTGCGAACGCGACGCTCTCCCAGCTGAGCTACGTCCCCGACACGCGCAAATGGTAGCAAAACCTGGCCGAATCCGGGTGCCCGCGCGAGACCGGTTTCATCGCGGTGGGGGTGGCCCGAAGATCTTGGGTGCCAGCCATTGCACATAGTAGGTCACCGCCGCCGGGGCCAGGTGGCCGTAGTCGTAGCTTAGCGGCTCCACCGCATCTTCGCTCAGCCGGGTGAGGCAACCGTCTTCATTGCAGAACGCGTCCAGGCCCGAAATGAACTCGATGCCCATGGCCTGCGAGCGCCTGCGCATCTCTTCGGTGATCGCATCGAGTTGGGGGTCCAGTTGCTCTTTCAGGCGCAGCGGTGGCAGGCGGGACACGGGTCCCTTGCGCCAGGCGTCGAACAGGACCCGGGGCAGCGGTCCCTGCCAGAAGGGCACGGCGCCGAGCAGGATGATGCGCGGCACGCCAGCGGCACGCAGCTCGGCCACGGTGTTCTCCAGCGGCGCGAGGTCGTAATTGCGATGGTGCCACCAGGCGTACAGCACCACCACGTCGGGGCGGTGCTGCCGGATGGCCTCGATGGTGTCGTTGTTGATGTCGCGACAGGCAGGTCGTGGCTCGATGCCGAGGATGGGCGGGCAGATGGCGCCACCCCGTTCACCGATGCCAAAGCGGTAACGGCCGCTGTCCTGCAAGGCCTTGAAGCCCGGGTACAGGGAGTTGGCGTGCGAGTCGCCCCACAGAAAGATCAGCGGCCGACGGTCTTCGATGCAGAAGTCCTTGAACTCGCTGGGTGGCACGCGGAAATCCAGCATGCAATCCTTGTTGCGCCAACCCTGGGTCACCATGCGCGTGCCGCCGCCCGTGGTGAGTTGTTTCACCTCGGGCGGGAAGCGCTGCTCAAACCCTTGCTGCTGCACACCGACCAGGCCCGCGGCGGCCAGGCCGGCCATGCCGCCGCACAGGGCGGTGAGCAGCAGGCGAGGGTGCATGCGTCCGTAGCGCAGCGGGCGTTCCAGCAGCACATAGGTGAGAGCGGCGAGCGCGATGCTCATCACGGCCAGGGCCAGACGCCATGTCCAGGGGGCGTCTCCGCCTGTTTGCAGGTGGGCCACGCTCAGCAGCGGCCAGTGCCACAGGTAGAGCGGGTAGCTGATGAGGCCGATCCAGACCATGGGCCGGGCGGCCAGCAGGTGCCTGTGGATCCAGGTGTGGGGGCCTGCGGCGATCAGCATGGCCGTTCCCAGGGTGGGCAACACGGCCCACAGCCCTGGGAACTGCCGTTGCGGATGCAGGGCGATCAGGGCCACCACCAGCAACCCCAGCCCGGCGACCGACAGAACGAGGGCTCCGGGCGCCGGACCTCCTGACGCGGGCATGGCGGCAGGCCGCCGGTGTTGCCAGATGGCGAGAACGGCGCCGATGAGCAGCTCCCACAGGCGGGCGGCCGTGTTGTAGAAAGCCGCCTCCGGGTGGTCTTGCACCAGCACCAGGTTCAGTGCCAGCGAGGCCAGCAACAGGAGGGTTGTGACCGGAAGCACGGCCTGCCGTCGCCAGCGAAACAGGGCGTACAGCAGCAGCGGCCAGACGAGGTAGAACTGCTCTTCGATGGCCAGCGACCAGAGATGCAGCAGCGGCTTGCCAGCCGACTCGGCATCGAAGTAGCCCGCCTCCTGCCACAGCACGAAGTTCGACACGAAGGCGGCTCCTGCCAGCATGTGTTTGCCGAGCGCGGCGTACTCATCCGGTGTCAGGCGGTACCAGCCCACGACGGCTGTGCAGGCGAGCACCAGCAGCAGCGCGGGAAAGATGCGGCGGACGCGGCGGGCGTAGAAGTCGGCAAAGGAAAAGCGGTTGTGGGCCAACGCATCCACAATGAGGCCGGTGATCAGGTAGCCGGAGATCACGAAGAAGATGTCGACCCCGACAAAACCACCGGGCAGCAGGTCTGGAAAAGCGTGATGGACCAGCACCGACAGCACGGCCACCGCCCGCAGCCCGTCGATGTCGGGGCGGTAGGCCGGTACGGACGGATGGGGCGGGTACTGGGGTTTCAAGGCCGGCGGCGTGGGGTCGGACAGGTGTCTGTTCCTGTTCCGAGTCGCCGTTGGGCCTGGTGTTCCCCTGCCAGGCCGCTGACTGCCCGGTCAGCGCATGCCGTTGCGGCTGGCCAGTTCGACAAACAGGGCCGAATGGTCCAGGTCGGCCAGACCATGCGCGGCGGCATCGGCGTAGAGCCGTTCGAACAGGGCGGTGATGGGCGCCTCGAAACCGACCTCGGACGCCGTGGACAGTGCATTGCGCATGTCCTTGAGCTGCACCGACACGGCCCCCCGCTTGGTGAAGTCGCGCTCGATCATGCGTTGGCCATGCACCTGCAGGATGCGGCTGTCGGCGAAGCCTCCGGATATGGCCTCGCGCACCTGGGCCATGTCGGCGCCACCGCGCTCGCACAACAGCAGGGCCTCGGCCACGGCGCCAATGGTCACACCGACAATCATCTGGTTGGCCAGCTTGGCCAACTGACCCGCGCCGCTGGGGCCGACATGGGTGGCGCGGCCGAGCACGTTCAGCACCGGCAGTGCCTGCTCGAAGGGGGCTTGCCGGCCGCCCACCATGATGGCCAGGGTGCCGGCCTCGGCTCCCACGGTGCCGCCGGAAACCGGTGCATCGAGGTGGTGAATGCCGCGCGCCGCCAGGCGGGCGGCATGGTCACGCGCCTCGCGCGGCTGTATGGAGGACATGTCGATCAGCGTCGACCCTGGCCGCATGGCCCCGGCCACGCCCTGGCGGAACAGCACGTCCTCCACCGCGGCTCCGTCGGTCAGCAGTGTGATCACGATGTCGGCCTGTTCCACGGCGCTGGCAGCTGTGTCGGCCACACGGGCGCCCGCTGGCAACAGACGTTCGGATTGGCTGCGGGCCCGGTTCCAGGCGGTCAATGGCAGGCCGGCGTCCAGCAGGCGTCGTGCCATGGGCAGACCCATCATGCCAATGCCCAGCACGGCCAGTTGAGGCGTGGTGGCAGACGGCTGCGGGGCGTTTTTCAGGGTGGCGGTGTTCACGGTGAATTCAATGATGTCGTTGGCTGGCGGTGCCGGGCGGGACGGCGGGAGGCCGTTGATTGGCCGTTGGCCGCCCGGATGGTACGTGAGGCACCCCCAGGTCCGGCGGCTTGAGGAAAAAAGGCGGTTCCCGGAGGTCCGGGAACCGCCTTGAAGTGGACCGGCTAGCGTGGCAGCCGGGTACCACGGAGTTGACCGGATGTCGATGGTGGCGTCGATGGGGTGGCGTTGTCCTGGATGATCTGGCCCTGCAGGTGTTCGCTGGCCTGGCCGCAGTGGTGTTGCATGAGGGATTCGGCCCGGCTGACATCGCCGCTGGCCACTGCGCCTGCGATGGCCTCGTGTTCGTCCCAGACGGTTTCGCGCAGGTGCGAGGTTTGCAAGGCCTCGCCCATGGCGCGGCGGATGTGGTGCCAGTGCAGCAGGGCACTCTGTTCGATGAGGGGGTTGCCGGCGGCGCGGTACAAGGCCTGGTGGAAGGCGAGATCGGCTTCGATCATCGCCTTGACATCACCGGCGCTGACCGCATCACGACCCCGGCGGATCAGCTGGGGGTCGAGCCGGGTCGCCTGATGGGCCGCCAGTCGCACGGCCAGGGCATCCAGCGCACCGCGCACCTGGTAGACCTGGGCGATCCAGTGGCGCTCGATCGGGGCCACCTGCAGGCCGCGGCTCTTGCCGGGGCCGCCGCAGACGGCGGGTGCGTCGGCCACGAATCCGTCCTTCTTGAGCAGGCGCAGCGC
>SBFU01000083.1 GCA_006227785.1 Burkholderiales bacterium | reverse complement strand
GGCGCCACCGGCACCAGCTCGGCCACCACCTGGCCTTGCTGCACCGGGTCGCCCACGCGCAGCACCGGTCTCAGCAGCTCGCCCGGCACCGGCGCGTGCAGCACATAACGGTCGCGCAGGCGCAGGCGGCCGTCTTCCTCCAGCACCTGCTCAAAACGTCCGGACTCGACCTGCGCCACCTCCACCACCAGCGGCCGGGGTCGGTAGGCGGCCCACAGCACCGCCGCCACGCCCAGCACCAGCAGCGAAGGCCAGAGCCAGTTGCGCCATTTCCCCATCTGCTTCTTGTCGCTCATTCCCGCACCTTCAAGACGGCCACCAGATCCAGCCGGTCCACCTGCCGGCGCACCAGCAAGGCACTGACCACCCCGGCGGCCAACACGATCAGCGCCGCCGACGCGTAGGTCGCCGGTTCGATGATCACCGGAAAATCGATCGCGTCCGATGACATCAGCATCATCAGCAGCTCGGCCAGCCCCCAGCCGGCCAGCGCACCCAGCGGCAGCGCAATCAGCAGCTCAGCCCCCAGCTCGGCCAGCAGCAGCACCGACACCTCGGCCCGCGTCATGCCCAGCACCCGCAGGCTGGCCAGCTCCCAGGCACGCTCGGACAGCGAGATGCGCGCCGCGTTGTAGATGATGCCCACCGCCATGGCAATCGCAAACAGCGTCAGCACACCACTGAAAATGCCCATGGTACGCGCCGTGTTGTCCCTGAAGTTGTTCAGCGAACTCGACTTGTCGAACACCGAGTTGATGGTGGGCGCCGTCTTGACCGCCTGCCAGAACGCATCCAGCGACTGGGGGTCGACCTGCAGCGCCGCGTCGGCCACCCCGTTGCCGTCACCGGCCAGCCGGTTCATGGTGTCCAGCTCCATGTAGAGCTGCTTGCCGAACATGGTGTGGACCACATCGACCACCTCCAGTTGCACCCGGCGCCGGTTCCAGAGCCGGAACTCCAGTTCGATGCGGTCGCCGATGTCCACGTTCAGCTCTCGCGCCAGCAGCGCCGAGAGCACCACGCCGTGCGGCGGCAGGCTGATCGGTCCGCGCGTCTCGTCGACCAGGCGCATCAACCGAGCCTGGCCCCGCAAGCCCATGAGCACCGTGTCTTCGGTACGGGCGCCACCGGTCACGCGCACCGGTTCGAAGCGGTAGACCTCGGCGTCGATCACGCCGGGCAGGCGTTGCAGGTCGCGCACCACGTCCACCGGCACCGGCCGGTGGAAGTTGACCAGCACGTCGCCCTGCTGCACGCGGCGGAACTGGGTGTCGATGATGTGGTTGATCGCGTCCAGCCAGAATGCGCCCGAGATCTGCAAGGCCACCGCCAGCGCGATGCCCGTCACCGTGAACAGGGCCCGCAACGGGCGCCGCTCCAGGTTGCGAATCACCATCAGCGCGCCGGTGGACACGTGGCGCCCCAGGCCCAGCCGTTCGATCAGCGTGGCCCGGTAGGCCGGCGGCGCGGGCGGCTGCATGGCCTGGGCCGGGCTCAGCCGCACCACGGCCCGGATCGCGGTCCAGGTGCCGGTGGCCGCCGCAGCCGCGGCGATCAGCACCGACAGCGTCACCAGCGCCGGGCTGGTGATGTAGCTCAGCCGGTTGAAGCGGAACACCTCGTCGTAGAGCCCGAGCATGCCGCGGCCGATCAGCACGCTCAGCCCCAGGCCCACCACCACGCCCAGGCCCGCAATCACCAGCGCCAGCTGGATGTAGTGCCAGGCGATCGCGCCATCGCTGTAGCCCAGGGCCTTGAGCGCCGCGATCTGGCCACGTTGCGTGGCCACCTGCCGGCTGAGCACCACGTTCAGGATGAACATGGCCACCGCCAGAAAAATGGCCGGCAGCACCGTGCCCATGACCTTGAGCTGCGACAACTCGTCCTCGACGATCTTGGTCGACAACTGCCGCTCGCGGGCCACCGCCCCGAAAGCGCCGTAGCGCTCCAGCAGACGGTCGACCGACTCGATGACACGTGCCGGCGGTACACCAGGGTACAGCCCCAGCGAAAGCTGGTTGAAAGCCCCCTCCATGTCAAAGATCTGGACCATGCGGTCGGCGTCGATCCACCAGATGCCGAAGGACATGTCATCCGGCGCACCCCCTTGCGAGGCGAACACGTATTCGGGCGACACCGCCGTGCCCACGACCTGCACCCGCTCGCGCCGGCCATTCAGAATGGCCTGCACCGAGTCGCCCGGCTGCAGGCCACGCGCCACCGCGAACCGGTCGCTGACCAGCGCCTCCAGCGCCCCGCCCGCCTCGGGCCAGCGGCCCCGCTTGAGGGTCAGCCGGTTCATGCCCTGGCGTCCGGATTGCACCAGGGCCAGGTCCAGCCCGATGAAGCGGCCGGTCACTGGCGGGTCAACCCCTGCCAGGTCGATCTGGGCGTCGAACACCACCTCGGTCTTGACCTCGGCCACACCGTCGATGTCGGCCAGCCGTGCCCGCAGCGTGGCCGGTGCCCGCTTCACATTGGCAAACACGTCGGCCAGGCGGTTTTCCCGGTAGAAGCTGTCACGCGCCACCAGCAGGGACTCGTGCACCGCAAACATGCCCACGAAGCCGGCCACCCCGATGGCCACCACCACCGCAATGGTCAGCACCTGCGCGCGCAGGCGGCGCAGGTCACGCAGCAGCTTGATGTGCAGGGCCTTCACGCTCGCCTCACCAGCGCAGCCCGCTGGCCGCCACCTTGTGGTCGTTGTCGCGCGACTCGACGATGCGCCCGTCGGCCAGGCGCAGCACCCGGTCGGCCATCTCGGCAATCGGCGCGTTGTGCGTGATCACCACCGTGGTGGTGCCCAGCTCGCGGTTGACCTGCTCGATCGCCTCCAGCACCATCACCCCGGTCGCGCAGTCCAGCGCGCCGGTGGGCTCGTCACACAGCAGCACCGCCGGCCGCTTGGCGATGGCCCGGGCAATCGCCACCCGCTGCTGCTCGCCGCCCGAGAGCTGCGAGACGAAGTGGTCGGTCCTCGCCGCCAGCCCCACCACCGCCAGCGCGTCCTCGGGCCGCATCGGGTCTTCGGCCAGTTCGGTCACCAGTGCCACGTTCTCGCGCGCGGTCAGGCTGGGAATGAGGTTGTAGAACTGGAACACGAA
>SBFU01000452.1 GCA_006227785.1 Burkholderiales bacterium | reverse complement strand
CGTACGCGGGAAAGGTGACACCGCGTGCGGCCACCACACGCTGACAGTCCGGCGAGGCGAGGTACCTGATCCATTGCCAGGCTTCCTCCTTGACCTTCGACCCGACCCACATCGCGTCGCTCAGGCCGTTAAGCATGCTGGCGCGGTGGCCGCTGGGGCCCACAGGCAGCGGCACCCAGGTGCTGGCAAAGCGCTTGTTGCCGCCAAAGTAGTTGATCATCCATGCGCCCTCGGCCACCATGGCCACGCGGCCGGCACTGAACATGGCGCTGGCTCCGATACTCATGGCGTTCTGAAAGGGCGCCGAGAGGCCCTTGGCGGGCAGGCTGGCGAGCCAGTCCAGTGTCTCGGCCAGGCGCGGGTCGTCGTAGCGGTAGGGCAGCGCCCAGGGCTGGTCCTGGAAGCGGAAACCGTTGCTCCAGGCGAAATGGCTCCATTCCACCTGGCCGGCCATGCCGCCGGACGACGACACCTGGTAGCCGTATACCGAGACGTTTCGGGGGTCGAATCTGGGGTGCAGCGCGTTGCGCCCTTGCTTGTCCAGCGTCAGGCGGCGCACTACATTCTCGAAACTGCCGCCGTTGCGTGGGTTCCAGGACATTGAACGAAGCTCTTCCAGGCTCACGCCGGCTTTCGCGGCATGGTCCAGGTTGACCATCAGGCTCACGGTGTCCCAATCCTTGGGCAGGCCGTATTGGCGGCCGTTGCGGCCCCACACGGCCACCAAAGCGGTCGGGTAGGCGGACAGATCCACGCCGTCGCGTTGGATGTAGGGCGTCAGGTCCACCAGGAGATCGTTGGCGACGAACTGGGGGTGCTGGCTCAGGTGGTTGGTGAAGACGTCGGGCGCCACTCCCGAGATGAAGCCGGTGGAAATGGCGGTCCAGTAGTCGCCCCATCCGGCCTGCGTGATCTTGATCGAGATGCCCGGGTGCTTTCGCGTGAAATCGGCCGCGCATTGGCGGTAGGCAGGCAACTGCAGGCTGTCCCACAGCATGTACTTCACCTGGACGGCCTGAGTCGAGGTCGCGGCGGCCAGCGTCAGCGCGGCTGTAAGGAGGCGGGCGCAGCGCGTCATCACTTGCCCCCGCTGAACTGCACCGACTCGACCACGCGCCGGCCCAGGGCCACCAGCAGCAGCACGGTGGGCAGGACGGCCACGGTGGTGGCGGCCATCAGGCCTGTCCAGTCGGGCTGGCCCTGTGGAGTCTGGGTCTTGAAGACCTGCAGCGCCACCGGCAGCACCTGCAGCGATTCGTCTCTGCCCACGAGGTAGGGCCAAAAGAACTCGTTCCACATGTTTATGCCCGTGAGCACCGCGATGGTGGCTACAGGCGTGGCCGACAGCGGCAGCACGATGCGAAAGAACACGTAGAGGTGGCTGGCGCCGTCCAGTAGCGCGGCTTCTTCCAGGTCGCGCGGCACCGACAGGAAGAACTGGCGCAGGAAGAAGATCGAGAAGCCCTGCATGAGGCAGAACGGCGCCACCATGCCGGCCATCGTGTTCAGCAGGCCCAGTTCCTTCATCAGCACGAAGTTGGGGATCAGCGTAACTACGCCTGGAATCATCATCGAGGCCACAAACAGGCCGAAAAGGATGCCCCGCCCCGGAAAGCGCAGCCGCGCGAAGGCGTAGGCCGCCATCGCCGCCAAGGTGGTCTGCAGCACCACCACCAGCGCGGTGAAGATCAGCGAGTTCGACAGCGCTTTTGCGAAGTCGACCTCGGCGCCCGAACCACCCATGGCAATGCTTGACTCCGGGTCGACCAGCCCCAGGACACGCCGGAAGTTTTCGAGCGTCGCCTGCTCCGGCCGCAGTCGCGCCGACTGCTCGAACAGCATGCCGTTGGGTGTCAGCGCCGTCTTCACGACCATCCAGAGCGGCAGCAGCGTGATCAACAGCATTGCGACCAGCGCCAGCCAGGCTACCAAGCGGGCGGGAGTGAGTCGGGCGTGGAGTTTCATGGGCGCCGCAGCCTCAGGCCAGATCGGACTGATCGGCCCGCATCACGCGCATCTGCACCACGGTGTAGAGCAGCATCACCGCAGCCAGGGCCATGGCCATCGCGCTTGCGTATCCCATCTTGTAGAAGCTGAATGCGTTTTGCACGATGTAGTGGACGATGACCCGTGTGCTGTCCATCGGTCCGCCGTTGGTGGTGACGGCCACGGTGTCGAAGATCTGGAACGAACCCGTGACGCTTGTGACAAGCACGAACACCATCACCGGCCGAAGCAGCGGCAGCGTGACGCGGCGAAACATCTGCCACTCGGTGGCGCCTTCGAGCGTCGCTGCCTCGTAAAGGTAGGAGGGAATGTTCTGCAGCCCGGCGAGGAAGAGCATCGCTACCAGGCCCATGTGGCGCCAGACGTTGACGCCGGCCACAGTCGCCAATGCCTGGTCGACGCCACCGAAGAAGGGCTGTCCGCCCAGGCCGACGTACTGCAGAAGATGGTTCACCAGGCCCATCACGGGGTCGAGCATCCACAGCCAAACCATGGCTACAAGCACGTTGGACAGCAGGTAGGGCAGCAGCACCACCGACCTGACGAACAGCGACGTCGTCAGCCGGTGCATGGCAACCGCGAGGCCCAGACCGAGGGCGACCTGCAGCGGGATGTTCAGCAGCACGTAATACAGCGACAGCTTCATGCCGTTCCAGAAGCGGCCGTCCTCCAGCATGGCGGCGTAGTTGTCCAAACCTACGAAGTGGGGCGCGCGCAGCAGGTTCCAGTCGGTGAAGCTGATCCCGACCGCGCGTACAGCAGGCACACCGTGGAATGCGACAAAACCCAGCAGCGCCGGCAGCACGAGCAACCAGCCGGTCAGCGTCTCGGCGCGCCGGGTAGCGCTGAGGGCATGGGGCTGGGCGAATCTGTTGGCTGGTTCGCGCAAGGCGGGCTCCTAGCGCAGCGAGCGGCAGGATCAGCCAACTAACGCGCGTTAGCTAAATCCTAGGTCATCCTGCAGCTTGCGCCATCCGGGGAAACACTAAAGCGCGTTAGCATGGCTGCATGACAACCCCCAAAAACCCACCAGGCCGCCCTTCCGTCAGCAGCGCCGAGGTGGCGCGGCACGCCGGTGTCTCGCGCACCACGGTGTCCTTCGTT